>JAHEGS010000137.1 GCA_024645005.1 Bacteroidota bacterium | reverse complement strand
GCCAATCAACATATTATCGCAGGTAGAGGTGAAAAAGAAAAATTTTATGATGGTTTAGTAGTGACCAATTTTGCTAGAGAAGATTTAACTATAGGTGTTACTCCAACAAATACATTTACGATTAATGGCATAGATATTATTGTTACCGATTTGCTAGCCTATAACGGAGTAGTCCACATTATCGATGCTGCCATACCTATTGATATTCCTAATAAAAGCGGTACTTGTGGTACTTGGAAATTGGCAATGTACGACGAAAATGGAGATGGTTGGAATGAAACGAATGTCTACATTCAAATAGATGGAGAGCTTTTTAGTACCCAAACACTCCCTTTTGGAACTTCATCAATATTTGAATTCGGTGTTGATTCGGGGTCAGTGGTCGATATATATTCATTGTCACCTAATGCAAATACAGCAGGTGAGTCATATAAGATATTCGATGAGAATGATCGGCAAATTGCAGCCTCTGGTCAGAATGGTAAAGCCGTTAATTCGCTTGGTTTGCTCGCTTGTGCTGAACCGTCGGATTGTGGGATGATTGAGGTGAAACTTTTAGATAGAATAGGAGAAGGATGGTTGCAAGGCTACTTGGAAGTATACAGAAATAAATCACTGTATATCACTATCCAGTTTTTTCAAGGGGATGAACAATCAACATTTATACCAGCAAATTATGGGGATGTATTTGATTTTGTAGCAACAGAAGGAACGTTTGAGCCTAGATTTAATTCATATGTTGTGTATGATGCGGATGGTAATATTTTAGTAGATCAAAGAAGTGATGCAAAATTTCCTGACAATGTTTATGATATAATTGCTTGTGAGGAAGATTTAGATGACGATAATAATAATGATACTTCAGAAGTTACTTATACAACCACAACCCTCTTCCCTAATCCAGCTTCCGATAAACTCTTTATCACAACTGGTATGGAAATACAATGTGTGGAAATCACAAATATGTTAGGTCAAAAGGTGTATGATGAACCATTTAAGCCTGAGCCATTGAATGTGTCTTTACTAAAAATGGGGACATATGTTGTTAAGCTCGTCACTCCTGAAGGACCAGAATTTTATAATATCTCAGTTATACGCTAAAGCATCCATGACGCTTAGATAATTTACATCTCGAAGTGGTCATAAATCCTTCCAATGTTATACCCCTGTTGGATGACATAATTACTTTCTCGACTTCCTTCATCCAGAAGAGGGTTAGTGTGGTTGAAGTGAATGAAGACAATTTTATTTTTTTCTGAGATACTAAGTTCTTTGAATTTTTCGAGGCTTTCAATTACAAATGGGTGAGGAATATGACTAATGTCTCTGTTGTTGATTTCTTCACCACTAAAGAAAGTAGCGTCTAAAAAGGCATAATCTACTTGCTTAATTTCTTCAATAACATTTCTATCCCATTTCTCCCACTTATCAATATCTGGGATAAAAAGAGCACTCTTGTTGGGTCCTTTAATTCGGAAGCCTACGGTCTCTGAATATTCATCTCGGTGTGGAACCAAAATGGGGGTGACACTTATGGAGTCGGATAGCGATATAGATTCATTGGGGGTCATTTGTTGGAGTGCTATGTTTTTTCGTTCAACTAACTGATCCCAAGGACCATTGCTGGATAAAAATGTACCCATTCGCGGCATCACATATACAGGCATGTTTTGAGCATCAGTAGCTTCCTTTCCTAAGTACATTAGTCCGGTGTAATGCCCTATGTGTGCGTGAGTAAGAAAAATACCATCTGACAATTCAGCGTTGTTTAATTTCGTTGATTTTGTGAGTATTTTCATCTGGGAACTAATATCAGGTGTAGCATCAAATAAGTATGTTTTTTGATTTTTCTGATCAATTAATCCCAATGAAACCACTTTTCTGTTCTTGTTGGATTTTTGGAAGAGGTTAGTGCAGCATTTTTTTTCGCACCCAATCTGAGGAGATCCTGCATCTTGAACATTCCCAAGAATTACAAGTGATGTTGATGGGGTTTCAGACGAGTTATTGAAATCTTGTTTGGAATTTGTTTTGTTGCAAGCTGTAATAAAAACACTTATTGCAAGGAGATATTTTATCATTTTAATGGTATCGTTTGTGAAATAAAAACTATCAAATATCGAATGTACAAAATCGGGGTAATTTAAATACTCCATATATCTTTAAAAAAAAGATGTTTTCCATTAAATTAGCGTCTTGAAATTTTTAAAACAGTCATTACTTACGCTTTTTTTTGCTTTAAACTCTTTGATAGGATTTGGTCAGGTAATTGATCATTGGGAGACGGTTATTTACAATACCGATCAGTGGAATTATTTTTTAGGCACTAGTGAACCCAATTCAAATTGGGTGAAAACGGGGTTTAGTGCATCAGGTTGGTCAAAAGGGTCAGGTGGATTCGGATATGATGATGACGATGACAATACGATCATACCGCAAACTTCATCGGTATATATTCGAACGGATTTCACTCTAGTAGATACGTCTGTTATCAAATATGCAATTCTTCATGCTGATTATGATGACGGATTTGTAGCTTATATCAACGGAATTGAAATAGCTCGTAGTAATATTGGGGAAGTAGGTGACAGACCAAGTTTTAATGATTTTGCGGACACCTATCACGAAGCGAGTTTATACCAAGGTGGTTTGCCTGAAGATTATACGTTGAAAGAAAATCTTCGAACTCTTTTTAATGAAGGTACAAACACACTAGCCATTCAAATTCACAACAACACGTTATCTTCCTCAGATTTGAGTAGTAACTTTTTTCTATCACTTGGGATCAGTGATAAAAGCTCGCGTTATCGTGAAACACCTCCATGGTTTCAAGCTCCGACTGGACCTCAAGTTTCTTTGATTGATGTGAAGCTACCGATTATAGTCATTAATACTGAGAATAATGCAGAAATCCAAGATGAACCAAAGGTGACAGCACAGATGGGAATTATTAATAATGGTCCTGATGTAAGGAATAATTTGACGGATAATTTCAATGAATATGATGGTGCGATTGGTATTGAAATTCGTGGTGCGTCCTCTCAAAATTTCCCCAAAAAAAATTATAGCATAGAAACACGAAATTCAGATGGGAGTAATAATAATGTCTCTATTTTTGGTATGCCATCTGAAAATGATTGGGTCTTGCATGGGCCGTTTAGTGATAAGTCATTGTTGCGAAATGTAGTGGCCTACCATATGGGACAATCCACAAACAGATACACACCTCGAACTCAGCTATGTGAGCTGCTTATTAATGGAGATTATCGTGGGGTATATATGTTTACAGAAAAGCTCAAAAGAGATAAGAATCGAGTAAATATTGATAAATTAAGACCAGAAGATATATCAGGGGAAGAGCTTACTGGAGGGTATCTCTTTCAGATTGACAGAGACGATGAAAGTACTGAATTAGATGGCTGGTGGACCAACACCTCACCTCGAAAATTTGTCGCCTATCACGATCCTTCTTATGATGAGTTATTGGATGTACAACGGCAGTATTTAGAAGACTACTATACTAGTTTTGAGGACGCCATGGATGGAAGTCAATATAGAACAGAATATACCAAATACATTGATCAAAATTCGTGGGTAGATTACTTCTTGGTGACGGAAATGGGCAAGCATATTGATGCGTATAAGCTTAGTTTTTACATGCACAAAAAGAAATCTTCAAATGGGGGAAAGATTCATTTTGGGCCCTTGTGGGACTTTAATTTAGGCTTCGGTAATTTCGATTTTGTTTGTTCACCAACACCACAAGGGTGGGCATACGAATTTCAAGGTACTTGTGACTACTATCATCCGTTTTGGGTGAAGAGACTTACCAATATTCCTGAGGTATCAAATCGGATAAATTGTCGATGGAATCAGCTTCGTCAAGGTCCATTACATACGGATAGCTTGATGCAATTTATCGATGATCGAATATCAGATATGGGGGATGCTCCTAGTCGTAATTTTGAGCGATGGAACATATTAGGCAATTATGTCTGGCCAAATTATTATGTTGGTCAAACATATGATGATGAAATCTCCTATCTCAAGTTATGGTTGAGTGTCCGATTAGATTGGATGGATGAAAATATGATTGGTGAGTGTACGGTGTCCGATATAAAAACTTCTAAGGAAGAAGTTAGTCCTATTGGCTTATTCCCAAATCCAGCTCGAGAACATGTTTATGTTGAGACTGATTATGTGGATCTGTCGGATATGCATATTTCAGTTAA
>JAHEGS010000128.1 GCA_024645005.1 Bacteroidota bacterium | reverse complement strand
GCTGATTTACTGAAAGTTCAAAAAAAATACCTAATGGCAAGCTTTTATAGTGAATCTAGGAAAAGACATAAAATCTTGTTAGAGGATGACAACAAACCTGTAGGAGGAAAATGGAGCTTTGATGCTGATAATCGTAAAAAAGTTCCAAAAGGAACTCCAATTCCAAAATATAAACACCCAACAGAGAATAAGTACATTGCTGAGGCTAAAGACTATGTAGAGAGGAATTTCAAAAGCAATTATGGTGATATAAATTCATTTTATTACCCAATAACCCATCAAAAAGCCGAAGAACATCTAGACCAATTTATTCAAGAACGGTTTGTCTTATTTGGAGACTATGAAGATGCCATTGTTAAAGAAGAACATTGGTTATGGCATTCTATACTCACACCTATGTTAAATATAGGTCTACTTTGTCCAAAACAAATTATCAATGAAGTTCTAAAGGCTCATTCAGTTCAGCATTTCCCATTGAATAGTTTAGAAGGTTTTATTCGTCAAATCTTGGGCTGGCGAGAATTCATAAGAGGAATCTACACACTGGATGGAGTAAAACAACGAACTACAAATCACTTTGGTTATTCTCGAAAAATCCCAAAAAGTTTTTGGACAGGCAGCACCGGAATAGTACCAATAGACAAAACCATCCAAAAACTACTAAAAACAGGATATTCTCATCACATAGAACGATTAATGATCATGGGAAACTTCATGATGCTTTGTGAATTTGACCCAGACGAAGTCTATCGATGGTTCATGGAGATGTATGTAGATGCCTACGATTGGGTAATGGTACCTAATGTATATGGTATGACTCAATATGCAGATGGTGGATTAATGACAACCAAACCCTATTGTAGCGGTAGTAACTATATTTTAAAAATGAGTGATTACAAAAAGGGAGAATGGTGTAAAACATGGAACGCACTTTATTGGCGATTCATCTATGTTAATCAAGAAGAATTTGCTAAAAATAGACGAATGAGTATGATGGTAAATCTAGCTCAAAAAATGGAAGGGCCTAAGATGGATGAGCAGCTAAAAATAGCTGAAGAATTTTTGTCTTCATTAGAATAAGTTGTGCCACCTAGCAACAGCTCACAACTACAAATGCCAAGTTTTATTTATATTTGGTTTCTTAAACCAATTAATTCATAAACTAAAATGAAAATTAAAACTATTTTTACAATTGTAGCGGTACTCGCATTTTTACAACTTTTACCACTACCTCTCAGCTTATTCAACGCTGATTTCAAAGCTATGTTACTTGCCGATGTTTTTGGAGATACACCCTCTGCAGATGCCGTAGAGTTATTTGAAAACTTTGCTATGGTAGTCGGCCTTATTTTTACAGGATTAATCTTCTTACTTATTGGATCTAGATCGTTTGATGACGAAGCTACTTTAAGAAGACTTTCATTTTTGTATAGTGTTATTTGGGGATTTTGTGCTCTACCAGATTTAATCTCATTCATTACAAATGATGGTTTGGCAGCTCCTTTACCAGTGATTATTATGGGACTAGTTTCTTATGGTCTTTTATTATATGGATCTAAGAAAGGAACAGTCTAAAATAGAATTTATTCAATTGAAAAAGCCCACATGTATGTGGGCTTTTTTTTAATCAATTTTTTCGCCATGTTGGCTCTGATCCAACCCTCTATCCTCTTGATCTTCTCTGACTCGCATACTCAATAATTTATCAACAATAAAGTAAAGCATATAACTGCCTCCAAAACAATATACAGAAGTAATCACTAAAGCTATCAAGTGATTATACCAGGTGGTTGTTTCACCATAAATCAGCCCAACTTCTGAAGCAAAAACCGCAGTAAGTAACATACCAACTATACCGCCAACACCGTGACTTGGAAAAACATCAAGCGTATCATCGATACCCGTTTTATTTTTAAAATTAATTGCCCAGTTGGAAATAATAGATGCAATAAATCCTATGAACATCGACTGACCAATATTTACAAAACCTGCTGCTGGAGTAATAGCTACCAATCCAACTACTGCTCCAATACATGCTCCCAATGCAGACATTTTTCGTCCAAGCATTCGCTCGTAAAAAACCCAAGTTATCATTGCTGTAGCTGAAGCAATATTTGTATTTGCAAAAGCAATTACTGCATCTGCATTAGCTCCTAAAGCTGACCCTGCATTGAAACCAAACCATCCAAACCATAACAAACCTGTTCCTAAAATAACATAAGGAACATTAATGGAGTCTTCTGTAAGCGTCTTTCTTTTGCCTAGAAAAACAGCACCCGCTAATGCCGCAAAACCAGCTGACATATGAACAACTGTTCCCCCTGCAAAATCCAATACACCCCAATTTCTGAATAAGCCATCTGGGTGCCAAGTCATATGAGCTAATGGACTATATATAAAAATACTAAAGAGGACCATAAAGAAAATATAACTCCTGAACCTCACACGACCAGCAAAACTACCCGTTATTAAAGCTGGTGTTATTACGGCAAATTTGAGTTGAAAAAGTGCAAAAAGTAAAAAAGGAATTGTTGATGAAAATGCAGGATTAGGGTTTGACCCTACATTCTTAAACGCAAAATAAGTTGATGGATTTCCAATAATTCCACCAATACTTTCTCCGAAAGCTAGGCTAAAACCGACTACCACCCATAGAACACTGATTACCCCTAAGGCAATAAAACTCTGCAACATGGTAGAGATTACATTTTTTTTGTTAATCATTCCACCATAAAAGAATGACAGTCCAGGTGTCATGAGCAGAACAAAAGCACTAGCTACCAACATCCAAGCTGTATCACCTGAATCAATTGCAGATGACAACTCTTCATAATTGCTTGCTACAAAAGTGCAAATCAAAACCAAAATTGCTAAAACAATAAAATTTAATTTTTTTCCCATTTATGAGTGTAAAAAAAGAAGATTTGTCTCAATAAAAAAAGAAAAAAATAATTTTTGATAAAAATATAAGCACAAATAGATTAAAATGTATTTTTTTACAATTAAAAGCTTTTTAAATTTTTCTTTAATTTATGACTTTTAGTCACATTGATCCCTATTCCAAAATTAACCATTGAGGTATAACTCATATATTTGAAGTATGAAAAGGGTATTAATTGTAATACTTTCAATTATGCTTTTTTTTTCGTGTGATAAAGACAAAACGAAAGAACAGCCAATCTTAAAATCACACAGAATAACAAAGTCAATTACCTACAACAACATTAATGTTGATGTTGTAATAGACAAACCTGCCCTAAATGAAGTTGATGTCTTGTTAGTATTCCACGGAACATTATTATATGATAGCAACTTAATGACTGCTGCCAATACAACACTTGACAAATTCAAGGATATTTTAGATAGAAATGATATGATGATTGTGAGTGTAGCATATCCCCAAGAAAATGTATTATTAGGCGACAATATTGTTCAAGGTGAAGCTGCCTTATTATGGTTGAAAAATGAAGCAAGTCAGGAATTAGGATTAACCGTAAAAAAGATATTTCTTGGTGGACACTCTCAAGGAGGCTACATGGTGACAAGACTTAATACAATGCATCAAACAAATGGTGTAATTGCTAATGCACCAGGACCATTAAACCTTATTTTTAGATGTGAGTTAGAGGAAAATGGGCAAATTCAATCTAGTGCTGAATGTACCAAACTAAAAAATACCTATGGAACTACCTCTAACAACCCAAACGCGTATTTTCAAAGGTCATTGCTCAATTTTACAAATGGTTTCAAGTCTGACATTTTGTTTATTCAAGGGTTAAGTGACTCTCCTATACAAATGTACTCTTGGCCAAAATTTAAACAAGATGTATTAAATTGTACAAGTTGTCAGAATAGACAGTTTGTAGAAATTAGTGGCGGTTACCATGGCTCTCTTTTCAAAAATATAACTGCAAAGACTGAATTCAATAACTTCATAAATAGTCATTAATTTTAAAACTTTCACCAACCCAAAACCATAGGGCTTAAACCACCATTCTGGTTAAAGACTTTAGTTAAGGGATACTGAACAAAATAAGTAGTTTGGATTTTAATGGGGATTTAATTGCCAAAACAATAATTTAATTATGAGCTTAATGACAGATTGTGTTACAAATGTGTTACAGTGCAAAAAAATAAAAAGGCCTACTTGAAAGTAAGCTCTTTATAATATTGAGTGGGCCCACCTGGACTCGAACCAGGGACCACCTGATTATGAGTCAGGTGCTCTAACCAACTGAGCTATAGGCCCTGCTTGTATTAA
>JAHEGS010000120.1 GCA_024645005.1 Bacteroidota bacterium | reverse complement strand
TACAATCTGTAGGTTTTATTGTCGTAAATCCATTAACCCCTTCAAATGAGTACCAAGCTGAAAAATTTTCACTGTTATCAGTCCAGCAAGGAGCAACATTTTGCTCATCTGGATTTAGACCTCCATTTTCACCCGAATGATGAAACGGTCCAATACTATTCTCCCTTTTAGAGAATAGCTCAGTAATAGATAGCGGATTATCACAATCATCATAATCCTTAATTGAAGTTATTTTAGTAAATGTAAGTCTAAAACTACCTTCTCTAACGGTTACAGAATCAATCCGATGTCCATCAACTACAATGTAGTATTCCACTCCTTTTTTTGTAGATAATGTTCTTCCAGAATTGAACATATTCCACCAACCCCACTCATCATCACTCGCTGTCTCTATTTTGAAATTTTCACAACTTCCTGTTAAAATTGACATTTGCGAATTAGTCATTGTGGCATTGGGGTCTACTGAACTTCCTCGAACTCTTACATGATAATCGTCTCCATCTCCTGTAAACTTAAACCAAACTGTTTGATCAACACTTGGGTAATCACATGATTTTTCACCACATTCAGGGCAAAAACATTTAATGGCTTCCCCAGTGAAGTCTTTGTCATACCAACCACAATTCTTTAATGCTGGGTAAAGCCACGTTTCTCCAGTGGATCCAACATTAGTATACAGTTTACTTGTACTTGTTTGACCAATTGCATTAGGGAGAATATCAGTTAGGTCAACAGCTGCTGAACAATCATCATTTTCAGGTTTTTGAGCAGTTAGAGTAAAAAAAGTCAATAAAAAAATAGATAATAGTATAGTTTTTGGCATTTTCAAATTTATTAATTATGTCTAATAAAAAAAATTAATTCAGATTATGCAGCTTAATTTATAAAACCATTGTTTTATAAAATAGATTTCCTACTTTTTACACAAAATAAGCTAATTGCAGTGTCTTTTTGTAAATTTTTCAAATTAATTGTAATTTTGGTTCAGACACAATAAAGTGTAGGTCAGATAACACTCAAAAAAACGAGGCGATTTCCGAAAAGCCAAACGAGTAGGGCAATCTTTATATCATGAAAAAAATATTACTAATCAGTTCTTTGCTCACCGCAGCACCATCCATCTTCTCTCAATCAATTACCTCACCAACTATTCCTGAAGGCGGCGTTTATTATGAAGTTGGTATCGTAGATAACACCATTAGCTTTTCAAATGAAGGAGATTGGGATTTCTCATCCATTTCTACTACTTCGAAAGCTACCATACATATTGCTCCAATCAATACCTCAAGCCAAGCTAGCAATTATCCTAATGCTACTCACGTTAAGTATGAAGACGGAAACCAATTTTTTCTTGGATTTAGTAATACTGAATATACATTCCATGGTGAAATCTCTGTACTCACTTCTTCCTATGAAAATTCATTGGTATTGAACCCATATCCTTTTAATGTTGGAGATGAACATACTGATTTTGAAAAAGAAGTTCCATTTACTGTGCCAAACGGCCCACCATACTTAATAAGAGATGACCGTGCAATTACTGAAGCTATATCCAGTGGAACGATTACAATGCCAGACAATACCGTTCATAATAATGCTGTGCTTGTACGTTCAAGAAGAACTTGGACAGATCGTCAAATTGGTTCTTCACCTTGTATGACTTACTATGATGCATACCAATGGTGGGTTGAAGGGTATGCAACTCCAGTGGTTCAAAGTTCAACAATGACACAATCTGGAGCGTGTCCTCCAAGCAATCCCGTTAAAGTCACCAAATTTGTTATCGGAGGTCCATTAAATGTAAACGGATTAAAAAATAAGGGTATTTCAATCTACCCAAACCCTGTTAAAAACAATATACACATTACTGCAAAAGCGAATGATCTTGGATCTGAGTACACCATTTACGACCAACTAGGAAGGAATATAGCTTCTGGTGAAATTAATTCAAACAACACTACTATTGATTTAACCAACATTCCAAAAGGCATTTACTTTTTAAGTTTTTCGGATAATTCAAGTCAAAGTTGGAAGTTTATAAAAGAATAAACAACCAACTACATCTTAATAAAATCATAACTTTGAGGCTTTTTAGGGCCATTAACTCAGTTGGTTTAGAGTGTTACCTTGACAGGGTAGAAGTCACTGGTTCGAGTCCAGTATGGCCCACAAAAATTTTTATCCGTTAAAATCTGATTTATTTAAATACGCTATTATAAAAAGACTCGATTTAAATAATCCATTAAGTAAAACCGATTACAAATTTATGCGTTCTTACAAAAACATCTTATGAAAAATTTATTACTATTAATCGTGATTGCAACTGTTGCTGCATGCAATAACCCGTCTTCTACAACCAATACTTCAGAAGCAGAACAAGCTCCCACAACAATCCTTGGAGGAAAAGACTACGCTATAAATTCTGACTCAAGTACTGTCTTCTGGAAAGGGAGCAAACCAACAGGTGACATCCATGTTGGAACAGTCCAAATCAAAAAAGGAATACTTAAAATTAGTGATAGTACCATAACGGGTGGTCAGTTTACTATAGATATGAATTCTATTCTAGTAACAGATGAAGACATGAGCGAAAGGGGGAAAAGTAAACTTAAGAAACACCTCACCAATGATGATTTCTTTGAAACTAATAATTACCCAGAAGCGACATTAGAAATCACTTCCTCTACATCTGATAGCCTCAAAGCTAATCTTGAAATTAAAAATATAACTAAGTCTATAACCATCCCATACACCCTATCTCAAACCAATAAGAAAATAATGGCAAGTTCATCATTCTCTATTGATCGGACGCTTTGGGGAGTGACATATAAAAGTGGTAGCTTCTTTAAAAACCTAGCAGATCGTCTAATCGATGACGCTATTCAATTTGACATTGAGCTAGTAGGCATAGAGTAAACTGTTGGTCTTAAAAAGAACTATTACATACGTGAATTGGTTATTTATGTATGAAAGTAGTTATTTCAATCCTCGGAACCCTCATACTGGTTTTTGTAATCGTTCAGCTTTTTGCACTAAAGACACAAAAAGGTATCGAGACTTATCCCTATACAATAGTCAAAAAGTGTGATAAATTTGAAATTCGCAACTACGAATCAAGACTATTTACGTCGGTAACTTTACCAACTAACCGGTATGAAAATGCCTCAAGTAATGGGTTTTCAATTCTAGCTGGATATATATTTGGTAATAATAAAACCAACGAAAAAATAGCCATGACTTCTCCTGTAGCTATGTCTTTGGAAGATTCGATGACCATGATGTTTATGGTGCCTGAAGAAAAAAAAGAAACGTTGCCTGAACCCAATTCGAAAGAAATCAAATTTAGAAAAGAGCCTCCCAAAACTGTTGCTGCCATCACTTTTGGTGGATGGGCTGACCAAGAAAAAATTAATCGATATAAAAGTGAATTAATTGACGCACTTGAATCTAACAACATATCCTATACTCAAAAATTCTACTTTCTAGGATACAATGCCCCATACGAAACTTACAATCGTAGAAATGAGGTGATTGTTGAATTAGAAAATTTAGAATAAGAAACTTCTTTTTATGAATTTGTTATTTGTAAACCCGAACATAATCAATTTCAATCGCATCGGAAACAAAGCTAGGTTCAATAATAGGCTCAATAGCAAAATTTAAAAGCAGATATTGCTCTAAGGTGTAGGGCCAGTTAACCCTGTTTTTTACATCAGGTTGATAGACATAATGAATCACATCATCAATCATAAAAACTAATCTTTCCTCGGACCAATCCAGTGAATAGGTATGAAATTCTGAGGAACAAGTCGATATAATTCTTCCCCCTTGATTTATTGTTTCTCCATGGCTATATGGAGTATGGGTAGCACTTTTTACTAAATTTTGCTCTTTACCCCAATGTTCCATGATGTCAATTTCTCCACATGCTGGCCAAGAGGTATTACCAAAACCCTTGGTGAACCAATATGCCCCATCTTCACTAATATTTTTTCCTAACGTCCAAAAGGCTGGCCACGTGCCCTTGCCCGTTGGAAGTTTGGCTCTAATATCAACACGCCCGTATTTAAATGCAAACTTTGAATTCAACCGAGCAGACGTATATTCTTTGGTGTAACCTTGATCTGTGTAAGTTTCTTTTTTTGCCACAATCTTTAAATTTCCATTTTCAACATAAGAATTATCCATTCTATTGGTGTAATGTTGAACTTCCCCATTGAACCAACTTCCTCCATACGGAAGCTTTGTCTGATGAAACCACTTTGATGTATCCACAGGACCATCTATATCAAACTCGTCTGACCATATCA
>JAHEGS010000119.1 GCA_024645005.1 Bacteroidota bacterium | reverse complement strand
AGGCGCGTCGCACAGCTAGCCTGTGGTCCATCAAACAGATGTGCAGGCAAAACCGAGCCACATCGTGTGGGAAATTGATCGATGTTAATAATATCTTTGACGCCAAGCAGTAAACCATTAAGTGCTAGTCTCTGATCGGATTGGGCAAAGGCATCCAAAACCCTGTCGCAATCAAATGTTCCATCGACAAAAGCTTGTACAGTGGGCTCATGTTTTGATATATGATTGATACGCTGCTCTATCAAATTGGGTTGTGTCCGTTGACAACTCATATGGTGCTTCCTTGTATAGTTTGACCAGCTTTTAATCCGTAACTTACCATTTGGAGTCTTGCTCACAAACCAATTATCTACTAGTTTGGAATTCTCATATTTATTGCATTATAATTATAATTATTAAAGAAAATGACGAAATACTTTACCAAATTCAACAAGTTTTTTGTTTCAAACTCACTATAGTTTCGATGGCACCAACAAATTTTTATATGTAAGGGTATTGTTAGACAGACTTAACGTCCCATTGCTTGCTTCGAATTTCATTATCTGCACAGTATAAGTGTGAGTTATACCTAATCTAGGATGTCTGTGAACACCGCCATCTGCTTCCCCAGATTGCACACTAGCCCAGATTTCAATGAATTACTCTGATGGTTTAGCGAGATATAGGCATATGTTTTGTCTGATACATGGGTTGAGGTCTTAATTACCAGCAATTCTATAGTTTTACTCAGACGCTCATTTGGCGAGGGTGGGTTTTCCCTGTTATTGGGAATTAACAGGGAATTTTTTTATCTTAAAATTCAGAAATATTTACTAATTCTTATGTTGAAAAATGCTTTGATAGTAGATCAATAAACTTACGTACTTTTAAAGGAAGAAACCGCTTATCAGGATAAATAACAAAGACATCCGATTTAGGGTTTGGGGTATATTCTTTCAATATCTGTATTAATTTACCGCTCTTTGTGTGCTCTTCGGCTGCAAAAATTGGTAAGCTTGCAAACCCTAAACCATTCAAAACACCACCTAATAGCATAGCTATTGAATTAGCGTATAGGTTTGGTAACAAACTTATGGACTGTTCTTTACCTCCAACATCAATGTAATTTAGATTAGATGATGTATTTCTGTAAATTACGGCAGGTACTGATCTCAAATCATCTGGTGAATTTATCTCATTATAGATTTTAATAAAAGATGGGCTTGCAAAGAACCCATGTTGAGTATTACCTAATTTTTTGGCCACGGAGCCTGTGTCCTCAAGTTTGCCTATCCTAATAATAACGTCAAATCCATCGTCAACTAAATGAACTCTCTTATCATCAAACTCTACATCAATTAGAACATCTGGGTAATTTTTTGCATACTCTGAAATTGGATCTACAAGAAACTTTTCACCAAATGCCATTGGAGCATTAATTCTTAATTTTCCAGATGGTTGTTCTTGTTGATTTGATAATAATCGTAATAAATCAGACAACTCTTCGTGACTGTTATCAAGTGTATCAAAAAGCTGCTTGCCGATATCAGTTAATGTTACATTTCTTGTTGTTCTATAAAACAATAATAATCCTAAACGATTTTCTAGTGATTTTATTTGCTTACTTACAGCAGGAGCAGATATCCCCAATGCATTGGCAGCACCTATAAAGCTACCTTGATTAACAACTTCACGAAAAACTTCGAATCCAGAATTAAAAATCATATTAGTAATCTCAAGTTAATAAAGTATTAACATTTTTTTATATTAAATATTTATAGTAATTAATCTAAATCTGTAATTTCTACAATATAAAACAGAGGATTGAAAAATGAGTGAAGCACCTAAATGCGCATGTGGCCGTTCTCCTACAGGTAATTGTGTTGGATGGCATGCATTATCTGAGGATGAATACCAAACTAAAAAAGCAGAATATGAATTAAACAAATCAAATACATAAATTTATAAATGGGGAAAACAAAAATGCTTAAAGCGACAAATGATAGTTATGGCTCAATAGCAAAAATATTCCACTGGGTATTTGCTATTGTGATATTATGGCAGTTATTTACTGGTATTAATTTGCACAATATGGAGTTTTCCCCACAAAAAGGGCAGTTTATTTGGTTTCATCAGATCACGGGAACATTTATTTTCTGCTTCATCGCCCTTCGATTAGTTTGGCGTTTTTATAATAAGCCTAAGTTTGAGAATACACTTCCCAAAATACACAAGATAACATCTAAAACTGTACAAATAGCATTATATGTTCTTTGTTTTTGGCTACCCATTCAAGGCACGATGATGACATGGGCGGGGGGCTATGATGTTTACTTAGTTGGTCTCATAAAAATTCCTACACTAATGGTTGAAAATAAATCAATGTATCCAACCTTCGTAGATATCCACTTTATAAGCTCTATGGCACTGCTTTCATTAACTATTATACATATTTTAGCAGGCTTATACCATCGCTTTATAATAAACGACAAACATGCGGTATGGAAAAGGATGGCTATAAAGTTTCATAGAAATTAGTATAATCTAAGAAAGATTAATACATAACAGGAAAGCATGCTAAAAAAATATATTATGAATTTGAGTTTTAAATAAGAGTAATAATTAAAAATATGTCTAAATCAATTCCCATAATTGCAGATAAAAAGCCAATTAAAGTAGACTTGGAATCTGGTAAAAATTATTTTTGGTGTCGTTGTGGAAAATCACAAAAGCAACCATTTTGTGATGGATCTCATATTGGAACTGACATTTCTCCAATTAAGTTCTCAGTCGAAGAGACAGGCTCAAAAGCACTATGTCAATGCAAAGCTAGTGCAAATGCACCTTTCTGTGACGGAGCACATGCTGGATTGGGTATTCTCAATATTGGTGATGAAACTCCAACGATAAAAACTGATATTCCCGTAGCATCTCCAACCCCAGAAGAACCTACTGTTGCTCGAATCCATGAGCTGGCAAAAAATGGGCTTTCCAAAGTTGGCCACCATGGCGAAATGGGATCTATGGGCGTGCCTCGTAAAGATTTACCACATTGGGATGATATTCAAATTCTACCAGCTCAAGTGGCACGTAAACCTCTTCAAGATGATATCCGAGTAGAAACAAAAGTAGTTATTGGACCTAAAGCAATCAAGCCATTAAAATTAGACATCCCACTTTTTGTATCTGATATGAGTTATGGAGCATTATCTGAAGAAGCAAAAATTGCATTAGCACGAGGAGCAGAATTAGCCGGTACTGGTATTTGTTCAGGTGAAGGTGGAATGCTTCCTGAAGAACAAAATGAAAATTCAAAATATTTCTATGAACTTGCTTCAGCGCAATTTGGGTGGAAAGCTAAACTGGTAGAAAAAGTTCAGGCATTTCATTTTAAGGGAGGGCAGGGTGCCAAAACTGGCACAGGTGGGCATTTGCCAGGTGAAAAGGTTCAAGGCAAAATTGCTGAAGTACGTGGTCTAGTAGAGGGGCAAGACGCAATTTCACCCGCATCATTTGTAAACCTCGATACACCTGCTGATTTTAAAAGAGTAGCGGATGAAGTACGAGAACGTTCAGGTGGCATCCCAATTGGATTTAAACTTTCTGCTAATCATATCGAAGATGATATTGATTTTGCTTTAGAAGCCAGCGCAGATTATATAATTTTAGATGGTCGTGGAGGGGGTACCGGCGCTGCTCCATTAATATTCCGAGATCATATCTCGGTCCCAACCATTCCAGCTCTTGCGAGAGCTAGAAAGCATTTAAATAATAGAGTTGGAAATGATGTCACTTTAATCATTACAGGTGGTTTGCGTGTAGCAGAAGATTTTTCAAAAGCTATGGCATTAGGGGCTGATGCGATTGCCGTTTCAAACTCTGCAATGCAAGCAGTTGGTTGCATTGCAGCCAGAATGTGTAATTCAAATAATTGTCCCGTTGGAGTTGCAACACAAAAGCCAGAACTTCGCAAAATGTTGGATGTACAAATAGGCTCAGAGAAATTGGCGCGTTACTTTGAAGCCAGTGTTGAATTAATGCAGGTTTTAGCTCGTGCATGTGGGCATAAGAATTTATCAGATTTTAATTACAATGATATTACTACTTGGAAGCGCGAGATGGCAGAACTAAGCGGAATAAAATTTGCAGGCGTAATGCGTTAGATACTCAAGAACTTAATATATTACTTATAATCATCAACATCTAATATTGTTTGATCAGATACGCGATCTTATTTGTCTGAATGCACCTGCATGAGCAATTTTTATTGCATTACCATTCCACCATCAATCATTATAAGTTGCCCGGTCATATAATCACTATCAGAACTT
>JAHEGS010000117.1 GCA_024645005.1 Bacteroidota bacterium | reverse complement strand
ATAGATACTATTTTTCAAAAAATTGAGTTATTGTAAAAACACAAATCAAATCATTATGAAAGAAAAAATTTTAAACATCCTTTTTATCGTATTTGGACTTTTCATGGCCAATTCAGGAATCAACAAATTCACCAATCATATGTCAATGGGGGAACCCTCAGCGGCAATGCAAGAGCTCTTTGGTCATTTGATGGCCTTCGGATGGTTAATGCCCTTAGTTGGAATTGTTGAACTCATTGGAGGGGTTCTTATCGTAATTCCAAAAACTAGACTCATCGGAGCCATCACATTACTTCCGATTATGACAGGAATTTTATTAACTCACATTGTAAATGATCCGTCATCTATGCCAATGGCAATCGTATTTTTTGTATTAAATGCAGCTATATTAGTGATGGGAAGAAACAAACTCTGTGAATTAAAATCCTAATCAAAAATTGACAATTAAAATATAAAGCTAGCTGTTGCTAGCTTTTTTTATTTTATTTTTATACACCTTAAACCTTTATAAACTTTTATCGTCTAAAGTATTTAAACGATGACGCTTATGAAAAAATACACCCTCTTTCTCTTTTTACTCACGTGTATCAGCTCCATTGCCCAAGAAGGGAGAAGATCAATTTTTGTCAAGAAAATAGATCAATCCATCGCAATTGATGGTATACTGAATGAATCAATTTGGGAAACAGCTTCTATTGGAGATGACTTTTGGGAATTTTTTCCAACTGACTCAATTAAATCTGAAGATAAAACAGAAGTTAGAGTCCTCTACGATGATCAAAATTTATATCTAGGCATTAAATCCTATACGAAAGGAGATGACTTTCAAGTAGGTACTCTAAAACGAGATTTTGCGGGGCGATCCAATGACAATACTTCCATCTTATTAGATACCTATATGGATGCCACCACGGCTTATATGTTTGGAATTAATACAGCGGGGGCCATGAGAGAGGGATTGATCTCCAATGGAGGTGCCGATCGTGGATCCTATAATTTATCCTGGGATACCAGATGGTACGCTGAAGCAAAAACACACGACAACTACTATATTGTTGAAATGGCGATCCCTCTCAAATCGATCAAATACCAAGAAGGCGCCAAAAAATGGAGGTTTCAATGCTATCGCTTTGACAACCAGAGTAAAACTCAGAGCATTTGGTCTCGTGTTCCACAAAATCAAATGCTGATCAATTTAGCCTTTACCGGGGAATTAGAATTTGAAGAACCTCTAAAAAAATCGAAGACCCCGATCGAATTGATTCCTTATGTAAACACGATTTCCTCAAGAAATTTTAGTGATGCAAAAGGCGTTAATAGTATCGCCGCTGGAGCAGATGCCAAAATAGCTATTGGAAACAACTTGAATCTCGATGTAACCTTCAATCCGGATTTCTCAAATGTGGAGGTTGATAATGTCGTTACCAACATTACAAGATTTGAAGTATCACTCCCTGAAAAACGTCAGTTTTTTATCGACAACAGCGATTTATTTGGGTCCTTTGGATCTAGTAGAGATGCTAACCCTTTCTTTTCTCGAAGAATAGGAATAGCAAAAGACAAAGATGGCAACAATATTGAAAATAAAATTATTGGAGGGGTTCGACTTAGTGGTAAGCTCAATGAAGATTGGAGATTGGGAGTTTTGAGTATTCAAACAGCTGCTGATCAGTTCAATGAAATTGCCGCGAACAACAACAGTATGCTTGTGCTTCAAAAAAAGATGTTTGCCAGATCTAATATAGGAGTATTCTATCTCGATCGTTCCAATGTCGGAAGCTTTGATTATGTAGATCCTGACGATCGCTATAACAAAGTAGTTGGAATCGATTATAATCTCGCTTCTTCAGATAATGTTTGGAGTGGTAACTTTTACATTCATAAATCGTATCAACCTAATTCTGGAAAGGACAATTCAAGTATGAGAACCTTTCTCAATTACAACACCAGAAAGTGGAATATTTTCTCAGATCTCGTTTATTTGGGAAAAGATTTTAAATCAGATTTAGGGTTTATTCGAAGAACTGATCTATTAAAATCAGGTCGTGTTATTGAATACAGTAGCTATCCTAAAGAAGGTAACATCAATCGATTGCAATACCGCTTGATGTGGTTTGACTTTTGGCAACCCTCCGATGCGATGCGATTAACGGATCGACGCTTGTTTTTTAATTTTGATGCGACTTCTAAAAGACAGTTCAATGTACAAATGAGGTATTCCAACACCTACACCTACTTAACAGATCCATTTGATCCAACAAGAAGTGATCAAGGTCAACCTTTAGACGGTAATCAAGGGTATCGTTATTCCAATGTAGAACTACAGTTAAGAACGAATCAAGCCTATCAGTTTTCACTGGATTCTCAAGTGTCCTTTGGAGAATTTTACAACGGAACTAGAACTTCTTTAAACCTACAACTCAACTACCGATTCCCCCCCAAAGTTAACCTCAGCATGCTTGTTGATTTTAACCGTATTCAATTGCCCAAACCGTATTCAAGTGCCGATCTATGGCTGATCAGTCCTAAAATAGATGTCTCCTTTACCAAGAATATATTTTGGTCCACTTTAGTGCAATATGCAAATCAATCGGACAATTTAGGAATCAACTCGCGATTGCAATGGAGGTATGCTCCTTTATCGGACCTTTATTTAGTGTATAACGACAATTATTTTGTCAATGATTTTGAACCAAAATACCGTTCGATTAACCTTAAATTGAGTTATCGTTTCCCCATCTAAAAATGAAACACTACTTGAGTTGAAGCCATAGTACCGCGATAGATTTAATGGAATCTTATTTAAGATGACTTCTAAATTAATCACATACTTTTATTGCTATTTTTTTATCTGGAGTAGGACTGTAAGCCAGACATACAGCACAATTTTCAGTTTCATTTTTAAGGGTAAAGAAAAAAGCATCTCCTTCTTCGATGGTATTGGGAAAGGTACATACCGATTCTAATGCAAACACATTAGTGTAGGTTTGTCGGTCTGTAGGATGGATCCACTCTGCCTCATATAATGATGGATCAAGCGCACCATCGACGAATTGAATGACATAGTTCATGCAAATCCCTTTACGAACTAATTTCCCTTTAAATACCTCAGCATCACATGTATGTAATTCTTTTTTAGAGCAGCTCCAAAATGTTAAAAAAACGATTAGAACCAACAAAGCTTGTTTCATTCGATATCTTGCTATATTTTGGGACGAAAATAAGCCAATATTAGTGATTTTCAAGGCTATTTCAATTCTTCTTATTAACTTTGTTCAATGACATAAATCATTATTTTATATCCTTGTAAAATAATAATACTAAAATTTCAAACGAACTGCAGCTTTAATTTGTAAATTGCAGTTCGATTAAAAAGACAATCTTTTAAATTCAAATCTATGAAAAAGCATATCTTATTCTATGCAAGCTTATTTTTAGTGTTGGGTGTTTCTGAAGCTTTTGCTCAAGAGGAAAACGTTCCTCTGGAAAAACACAACAACCACTACCACTATTCTAGACAGTTCTTGCCTGAGAACCAACAACAAGCAGCCGTAAAGGTTTTCAATTCTTCAGTTGACGACACTGTTGATCATATGAATATTGATGTTAGAATCAAACTTTCAGCAGGTATCAACGCTATTAACTTTTTAGAGGATGCCGCTTTTTGGCTTCAAGGTCAAGAATTGAGCCGTCAACATCTTTCAATTGGTCACTTAATCTTTGGTGACGATCAAAAACATCAAGGTTTTCCAAGTTTTGGAATTTCTGCCTTATTTGCAGATGGTGCAGAAGTAGGATTAGGAATCACCAAAAATCAATTTGCAGGACAAGATCTAAACCTGACTTATTTTGCTTTAGATCTTTTTGGAAAATACACCTTCTTACAGGAAAATTTGGTAAGCCCTTATTTAAAAGCTTCTTATGGTCGATCTTCTGTATATGCAAGCTCCTCTGTTAACGGATTTGCTTTTGGATCAGATCTTTCAAGAGAAGTTTCTCCTACTGTTGCTTTTGGAGTAGGTGCTGAAATCAACCTCACCTATGATTTAGGTCTTTTTGTTGATCTTTCCTACAGAAATGCGTGGGAACAATACGCTCAAAACCATTATGTACAATCATTTGGGGTTTTCTATAAGTTCTAATTGATCTGACGATTAAAAATATAAAAGGCTCCCTTATGGAGCCTTTTTTTTTGATTTTGTTTTCCTATTCTATTTTAAATTCTCCTTCAGCTGATGTTACACCATCGCTTATACTTACCTTATAAGTTCCTTTTGGCAAGTAGTAGACACCATTATCAGCTTCTTTAAG
>JAHEGS010000050.1 GCA_024645005.1 Bacteroidota bacterium | reverse complement strand
GGGTATTTTTTGGCAAGATCTTCAAGATCCTCAAGATCTGCTTTTCCATATACATCCAATTTTACATAACTAACTTTTGCTCTGCCTTTTCTTTCCAGTGTTTTGGCTGTATCCAAGACAGCCTTGTGTTCAATGGTACTCGTGATAATATGAGTTACCCCCAAATCTTTTACAGCACATCGCAAGGCCATATTATCGGCTTCGGTTCCACTGCCTGTAAAAATGATTTCTGAACTTTGGCACTGAACCATCTTCGCAATACTTTTTCTAGCTAATTCGACAACTGCTTTTGCTTGTCTCCCGTTGCTATGTATTGCGGAAGGGTTACCATAGACATCCTTCATAGTTTGAGTCATTTTATCAATGACTTGAGCATCCATAATGGTAGTTGCTGCGTTGTCTAAATAAACTTGCATGGCTACTGCAAATAAACAATTTTAGGAACAATCAAGCGTATTTGTATCCGATAAGCTTGTAGCAGAGCTGTGCCATGGTATAAGCTGTAGTGTCATCTATAGAGATGGGGTTCAACTCAACAATATCAAATCCTTTGACATCGCATTTTTCAAAAACCTTTTTTAAAAATTTCAGGGTAGGATACCATTGAAGCCCACCTGGTTCGGGGGTTCCAACGCTTGGACAGATACTCGGATCAAAACCATCTGTATCGATGGTGATATAAAGGTTTTTAGGGAGTTTTTGGACCACTTCGTCCATCCACTTTTCATTGTCCCAAATGGTATGATTGTAATAAGTATGGATATGAGGTGTGGAGTCAATTAAAGTTCGTTCCTCTATGCACTGTGCTCGTATTCCAATTTGAAAAATTTCAGGATTAAGTTCATGAATGCGAGCCATAACGCTGGCATGAGACCAACGATTATTTTCATACTCATTTCTCAAATCGCTATGAGCATCCAATTGAAGTATGCCTATATCGTTCCATTTTTGTTGAAAGGCCTTAAAAACGCCATAGGTGATGGTGTGTTCTGCTCCCAAGCTTACCAAAAATTTATCGTTTTTTAGGTGCTTCGCTGTCTCTTGTTGGATGTATTCCATTGCTTCTTGGTTGATCTTATTTTTAAAATCAAGCGGTGAGGTACATGCAATTCCACACTTTTTATATGATTCGATACCAAGTTCAGTGTCGAAATATTCTACGTAGTGTGAATTGTGAATAATGGCATTGGGCCCTTTGGAAGATCCTTTTTTAAAGGATGATGTATGTTCGTAGGGCAGTTGCTGAATCACACAAGATGATGATTCATATTCTCGCCATTTATTTTCGGTAATTCCAAGAAAATTAGGGTTGCTATCAACCATTTGTCTGTAAAATATGAGCGTTATTTTGCTCGTTCGACATACTCACCAGTTCGGGTATCTACCTTGATTTTTTCTCCCGATTCAACGAATAAAGGAACATTTACTACTGCACCTGTTTCTAAGGTTGCTGGTTTCAGTGGATTGTTAGCTGTATCTCCTTTTACTCCTGGTTCAGAGTAGGTGATTTCGAGCACTACGTGGTTGGGAGCATCAGCCATAATGGGATTGCCTTCATCAAAATAAACATTCAGGAGCATTTCCTCTTTGATGAATTTCATCTGATCACCCAACATGGATTCTGCTACAGCAACTTGCTCGTAGGTTTCGGTATTCATCAACATGAGGTTGGAACCATCCTTGTACAAATATTGCATTTCGACCTGATCTATTCGAACATCATCAATCGTTTCTCCACTTCTAAACCGATTTTCAATGGATTTTCCAGTAATGGCATTTTTCATTTTTACTTGATAAAATGCTCCTCCTTTTCCGGGCATGGTATGTTGATAATCGATCACTTGACAAAGTTGTCCGTTGTATCTCAGGAACATTCCGCGGGATAAATCTTGTGTTGTAGCCATATGGTTGGCAAATATATTACATCCCAATTATTTAATGTTTATATGTTGTTGGCGATGTGATTTAAATTGGATTACCTTTGCTGTGGCAATTAGTTAAGGGAAGCGAAGTGAAAATCTTCCACTGTACCCGCAGCTGTAATGTTCTAAAATGGTATTGCTTATCTATTTCCACTGTTCAAATTTGAATGGGAAGGACCGCAAAATCAGAACTTAGTCAGAAGACCTACTTGTTGCAACGTTACTATCAATGCTTTCGGGGAGAAAAGCTATAGGAGCCAGACAAACCATCAGGTCTTTTATATATTTTATTCTCATAGGTGTTTAGTTTAGAATTAAAATTAAAAACCCATGAAATCAGCTTTTGCTGCACTTTTGTTAATTTGTTTGAGTACTTGCTTGAAGGCTCAAGACAAATCATCTGCTACTTTAAGCAGTGGTGATACCTCGCAAGTGGTTGGGTTAGATTCTATCTCTGTTTTTTCGAGAGGTATTTCTCGGAACGATCAACTCATTTCTCAAGTATTTCAAAAAACGAATCCAATGCAGACTTATGCCGATCTTCTTCAAAAGCAAAGTGGAGTATTTGTTCGAAGTAGAGGGAATGCTGCTTTGAGTACACCTTCGTTCAAAGGGCTTGGTACGATGCATTTGCCCATACTTATCAATGGAGTCAACATGCAAAGCAGTATGAACGGAACAATGGATTTGAGTTTAATTGATGCTGTTCATTTTTCCAATACACAATTTGTCACACCCAATGGACAAATGTTGGGGTCACCATCCTTGGGAGATGGTTTGGCTCTAGAGTCAGATATGAATAATCGAGGGTTCGAAATGAACTTGAGCTATGGTTCACTTGAAGAAATGGGGTTGAGTGGCAGGTATTCACTACACAGAAAACGTATAAAATATGTTTTAAGTTCAGCTTACGTTAATTCACAAAATCAGATTAGTCTTCAACCGTATGACATGGATAGCATATTATCTAATGCTGATTTTAGAAGGTTGAGTTTGGTTCAAAATGTAGATTTTAAATTGTCAGCTAGAAGTAGTTTGCGTTCCATGCTCTATTATTTGAATGCAGACCGTGGAATACCACCAGCTTTTTTAGAGAATCATCAAAATCGGCAAGAGGATGAAAATTTGGTTCATGTTTTGACCTTTAAAACTCAGTTATCTTCCAAATCATCATTGCAAATTTCCAATCAGTTTTCGAACGAGTCTATTCTATTTGTCCAGAGTAATAATAATAATGTTAGGACTAGTAGTGATGTTTCAAACCTTAATACTAGTTTGGGTTATCACAAACAATTAGCAGAATCAGCTGCCATTCAGATTAACATACAACATCAAAGTGCTACTTATCTTTCGGATGCTCTCGAAAACAAAGCAAATTGGGATCGATTATTCGGTTCTTACGAATTGATTCGAAATTTTAATCGAGGGAATATTAAACTCGTCCAAGGTTTGGTTAATTGGAACGATCGTTGGGCTAACAGTGCCTGTTTATCAGCGAAAATTAAAATTAATGATAACTATTTATTTGAGGGAGATCTTCAAAAGGTTTATCGAATCCCTGTTCTTAATGAGTTGTATTGGTACCAACCAGGTGAAGCCATGGGTAATTTAGCATTGAAACCTGAAGAAGGGTATAAAGTCGATTTTAGACTAGCCTATTCGCATAAAGCCTTGAATCTACAACTGAATCCTTATTTCGGTTTTTTCCAAAACTGGATACAATGGAGTGGATACCCCGAAATTTCTCCTGAAAACATCCATCGTGTTAATATCAGTGGAGCAGTTTTAAATGCTTCGTATACCTATCCAGTTAATGAATGCCAACTTGTTATTCGTTTAAATACACATTACGTCAACTCGACTTATCAGTTTGATGATCAAAATGATCCAAGACACAATAAGCAACTCTTATTTACCCCAAGGTATACAAGTAATTTAACGTTGAGCCTTGTGAATGGGCAGTGGGGTATTTATGGAAACCTACAATATGTAGGAAAGAATTATGTGACTAGTGATAATTCTTCTTTTATCGATCCATATTACTTGATGGATTTGGGAGGATATTACAGTCATTCAAAAATTAGACTAGGTTGTTCAATAACCAATATTATGAATACACCATACTACACACAACCAAGAACCCCTTTACCGGGAAGAATCATAAAACTAACACTAAATTATATTTTAAAAACACAATCATGAGAAGAAAAATTACCTACATTTTCAGTCTATTCCTATTTCTAAGTACCTACGGACAATTCAATCATAC
The DNA here is from genome assembly GCA_024645005.1 of Bacteroidota bacterium. Classification (GTDB taxonomy): domain Bacteria; phylum Bacteroidota; class Bacteroidia; order NS11-12g; family UBA9320; genus UBA9320. Next base: position 18,231 of record JAHEGS010000050.1, on the reverse strand, counting down.
GCGAGTCTATTCGACGTTTGACAACATGCCACTTACCAAGTCAGATACTTTTGACAATGGAGCTGAATTAAGTGGAGGCTTCGTTCATTACTGGAGAAATTGGACAAACTCATACAATCCGGATTGGGGAAGTTGGTCGGGATGGGCATTGAGTAATATGACTGATACGCTGACACCTGGATACACCAATCAATACAGTTCTATTCCTGGTCATGGAGTAAGTTATACTGACAATTATATGGTGAGCTATGGAAATACGTATATTAAACTAGATTCGGCTATCGCTGTATCAGGGGCTTATTTTACAAATAGTACCTATGTTTATTTAGATATGAAAAATGGTAGCAGTTTTACAAAGAAATTTGGGGGAGATGATGGAAATGATCCAGATTATTTTCTCGTAAAATTTTATTCTTATCTCGATGAAAATTTGGTGGATTCATGTGAGTTATATCTTGCAGATTTTAGGTTTGATGAAAATAGTGAGGACTATATTTTGGATGATTGGACGTATGTGGATTTTAATAATGACATAGACACTGACATTAAAATAGACAGTATAGCTATCAAATATGAAAGTTCGGATACAGGACAATTTGGTATCAATACACCAGTTTATCTATGTATGGATGATTTTAATGCCATCAGCTCTGCTGAAGTAATGCCTGAAAACATCGTATTTGATGAAGATACGTTTTACAATGGTAGTGATGGTGCAGGTGGCTTTATGATTAGTCATTTGTTTTTTCCTAACAGTTTTAACCCATCTTGGGGAAGTTGGTCAGGATGGAGTGTAAGTTCAATGTATGATACGGTTACAGCTGGGTATACCAATCAGTACTCTTCAGTAATAAGACCCATGTCAAGCATTCCTGAATCGGATTGGCAATTCGAAACGATTCATCTTGTAAGTAATGGTCAAACAAACTCCATACGATCTCCGTATTTTAATGATGAGGATGAAGGGATTTTTGGACTCGTTCGATTGCCGGCTCCCGTTCGATTTTATGTTACTAATTCGACCTATGGTGCCTTAGATATGATGGAGGGAAGTAGTTTTAGCAAGAAATTTGGTGGTGAGAGTGGTGATGATCTGGATTTTTTTAGGTTGCTTGTAAAAAGTATTTCATCTACGAATCAGGTGATTCACACGGACACCATTTATTTGGCTGATTTTCGTTTTGAGGACAATTCACAAGATTACATTTTAAAAGATTGGCAAATGGCTGATATTGTACCATGTGATCGTGTAGATTTTGAGCTACAATCTTCGGATGTTGGACAATTCGGAATGAACACACCTGCATACTTCTGTTTATCAATGGCACAAGATTTAACGAATTCAGTTAGTAAACAATCATTAGCAAGTATGACTATCTATCCAAACCCTACGAATAACATCTTAAATATTCAATCAGATGCCTATATTGAGCATGTTGAAATGATTGCCATGGATGGTAGAGTATTAGCAAATTTTGACCAAGAAATAGTTTCCAATAATTATACGGTAGATGTTTCTAGTTTTGTGCCAGGTATTTACTTTGCTAAAGTATATACTAGTAACGGAACAGTGGTTTCAAAATTCATAAAACAATGAGATTAGGGGCTTTACTAGTCATATTTATTCAGATATTCACTTACGCTCAATTTGATGGGCCAGGTGGGGAGGTGGGAAGTAAATCTATCTCTAAAGATAATTCATCGATTATTGGTTGGGCTTCATCAGCTCAGCTGGTTCGTGGACCCGTCCAAATAAATGATACAGCCTTAGGCTTAGCTTCGGTGGGAACCGAAGCTAGTGCCACGGGTGCTTTTGATGGAAACGTGGTCAGTCTTGGCGATGGCGGTTCTATTACCCTTTCTTTTGATCAACCAATTATTAATCGAGAGGGCTATGATTTGGCTACTTTTGAGAATGGTTTTCAAGTTGGTTTCTCCTACTATTTAGAACTAGCTCATGTGGAAGTGAGCAAGGATGGGAAAGAATTTAGACGTTTTTCAAGCGAAAGTTTGACCGATACTAGTTATCAAACCAATAACTTTAGCTATACCGATCCGTATCAACTGCACAATTTTGCTGGAAAACATCAAGCTCCCTATGGTACGTTGTTTGATATCGGTGAATTGGGTTTTGATACCATTAATTATGTTCGTCTAATTGATGTTGTGGGTAGCGTAAACGATAGTTTTGGTACACGAGACAGTAAAGGAAGAATAATCAATGATCCTTTCCCTTCTCCTTATGAAAGTTGTGGTTTTGATCTGGATGCGGTTGCTATTATCAATGGTGAATTACTTAATACTCAGCGATTTGTTTTGCAGGGTATAAATGTTTACCCAACCCTAGTGGGTCAAAATGAACCCATTTATGTAGATGCTCCCACATTTTCAAAACGAACAGTATTGGACATGCTAGGAAGAGAGGTTGAGTTCTCGAACAATAATCACTTGGTCACGATTCCAAATAGTGGTACTTATTTTTTACAAGTAATTCATCAAGGAAAATCATATACTAAAAAGGTTTGCGTAAGGTAGTTATCATAGCATTTGCTTTTTTGGCGTTATTGGGTTGTAACGATGACGACCCAAAACCATCTATTTCCCCTCTTCAGTCGGACATTTTGATTGCAAATCAGGGTAATTTTGGTTGGGGAGAAGGAACATTATCTCTATATAACCCCGAAACTAAAGCGATACAAAATGATGTATTTAAGACCATCAATGATCAAAGTTTAGGCAATGTATTTCAATCCATTACCAAAATTAATGGGCTGTATTATTTTGTGATAAACAACTCTGGAAAGATTATAATTACCGATTCTACTTATTCTCTAATTGGTGCAATTAGTGAGCTTATTTCTCCACGTTATGTATACCCAGTAACTCATACAAAAGCATATGTTACTGATTTGTATGCTGAGACCATTTCAGTAGTTGATCTAACCATCAATGAGGTTACAAAAGCTATACCTGTTAATGGTTGGTCCGAAAAAGGAGTTAAAAAAGACTCTATTTTTTGGTTTACAGCGGCAGAATCGAATAAAATTTATGGTATCGATATTCGTACGGATAATGTTGTAGATAGTTTGGATGTGGGCAATTCTCCTGAATCAATCATTTTAGATAACAGTAATCGACTATGGGTGTTGTGCAAAGGTGATGAAGACATGAAGCCGATTTTAATGCGATTTGATTCAGCCAATGAGTTTGTTGAATATCAAATGGAGCTAGACAAAACACCAACAAGTTTAGTCTTTGATTCATTAAACGATGTTATTTATTATATCAGTGGAGGAGTCTGGTCATTGAAAACCAATGATACGATTCCGAATTTAGTGCGGGAAGGTCAAAACAACACATTTTATTGTGCAGACGTTGACCCCAAAAATGGCGATTTATACGTATCTGATGCAGTGGATTTTGTAAGTAATAGCTCCATTTTTCGATTTGACAAACAGGGCAATTTAATCGATCAGTTTTATGCTGGAATTATCTCAGGAGATTTCTTTTTTCAGTAGGATATTGGTTAGTCGATTATCTTCGCAACTTTGATTGGATTCAAGAACATATATGCACTAGCAAGACCCTACACATCTCGGTTGGTTCAATTTTTTAGTTTTAACTTATTGACTTCGATGTTTAACGTGGTTAGTATTGCCATGATTATTCCTTTTCTTGAGCTGATTTTCTATGGTGATAAGTCTCAGGTAAATGTCGTTGAATTTTCATCTGATCCGAGTTCTTGGATGGCTTATTTCAATTATCTGATGGGTGCCAAAATCAATGAACTTGGTCAGCAATCAGCCCTAATTTATTTTTCTATAGGAATAGTTGTTGCATTCTTCTTGAAGAACCTTGCTCTTTATTTAGCATTTTATAATCTAGCCTATGTGAGAAGTGGTGTAGTCAGAGATATTCGTGAGCAGATTTACAATCACTTGTTGCGACTTCCTTTGAGTTATTTTAACAAAGAAAAAAGGGGAGATACGATGTCCCGATTTACAAATGATGTGAAAGAAGTTGAATGGAGTCTCTTGGGTGTGGTTGAACTATACTTTAAACACCCTTTAGCCATTTTAATTCCATTGGTAGTCTTATTTGTGATGAGTTATCAACTGACTCTATTTGTAATTATTGTTTTGCCACTGAGCGGTTTTTTAATTAGTAGAGTAGGAAAAAGATTGAAGAATGCTGCACAAGCAGGACAGGAAAAACTTTCTGAAGTATTGTCTCATCTTGAAGAGAGTTTACATGGAATCAAAATTATCAAAGCTTTTAGTGCATCTAAAGACAAGCAAGAAAAATTCAAGGATTTGAATGATGATCACTTCAGACAAATGGTCCGTTTAAATCGTAAAGAGCTTTTGGCTTCACCGTTGAGTGAGTTCATGGCAAGTATAGTCTTGAGTAGCATCTTAATTTACAGTGGAAGTCTTATTTTGTCTGATAATTCATCACTTCCTCCATCTGTTCTAATTGGATACATAGCTATATTTTCACAACTTATTCCACCTGCAAAAGCGATATCTGAAGCCTTTTTTAGATTAAAGAAAGGGGCAGCCTCTATGGGAAGAATCAATGAGATTTTAGCAAGTAACCAGGAAATTGATAGTCACGTAGATAAAAACAGTTCATTTGAGAATAGCATTAAACTGACTGATGTATCTTTTGGATATGGAGATACGCTTGTATTGAAAAATATAAATTTAGAAATTAAAAAAGGACAGACGGTTGCGTTAGTAGGACCCTCAGGTGGAGGTAAATCAACACTGGTAGATTTAATCCCACGTTTTCATGAACTGAATGGAGGAACAATTACGATTGATGGAAAGGACATATCCAAAATAGATTTATCATCACTCCGAAGTTTGATGGGTATCGTGACACAAGATGCTATTCTTTTTAATGATACTGCAGCTAATAATATAAAAATGGGTGACCATTATATCTCGGGTGATCAGTTATTGGAGGCAGCTAAAATTGCGAATGCACATACTTTTATTAAAAATTTAGATAAAGGATACAATACCAATTTGGGAGAAAAGGGAACCAACTTGAGCGGTGGTCAACGACAACGAATGAGTATTGCACGAGCAGTAGCAAAAGAGCCTCCTTTATTGATTCTTGATGAAGCCACAAGTGCATTGGACACAGAAAGTGAGAAGATGGTTCAAGATGCATTAGAAAAGGTAATGCAAAACAGGACAAGTATTGTTATTGCACATCGTTTAAGTACGATTCAAAAGGCTGATAAAATTGTGGTTTTAGATAAGGGCGAAATTGCAGAGAGAGGAACTCACGACGAACTGATATCCCAAAATGGAATCTATAAAAAGTTAGTGGATCTTCAGACATTCGGCTAGAATAAAAATAAATTAAAAACTTATCCAATTGCCTCATTAAGATTAGTAGGTAAAAATATGTAATATTGCCCCAATATTTAAGAAATAAATGAGTCATACGATTAAACCCGGAGTAGCAACAGGAGATGAAGTACAAGCAATTTTTGCATATGCAAAAGAGAAAGGTTTTGCATTACCTGCTGTAAATGTTACCAGTTCAAGTACTGTTAATTCAGTAATGGAAACCGCTGCAAAGTTGAATTCACCAGTTATCATTCAATTTAGTAATGGAGGAGCACAATTTTTTGCAGGGAAAGGATTAAGCAACGAAAATCAACAAGCTACAATTAAAGGGGGTGTAGCAGGAGCAAAACACGTTCATGAGCTTGCAGAAGCTTATGGAGCTACTGTTATCCTTCACACAGATCATGCTGCAAAAAAATTATTACCTTGGATTGACGGACTGCTCGATGCAAGTGAAAAACATTTTGCAGAAACAGGTAAACCGCTATATAGCTCTCATATGATTGATTTATCTGAAGAGTCGATTGAAGAGAACATTGAAATTTGTAAGACCTACCTTGAGCGAATGAGTAAGATGGGAATGACCTTGGAAATTGAGTTGGGAATTACGGGTGGTGAGGAAGACGGTGTAGATAATACTGATGTAGATAGCAGCAAGCTATATACACAACCTAGTGAAGTTGCATATGCTTATGAAGAGCTAATGAAAGTAAGTCCAAGATTTACGGTTGCTGCAGCTTTTGGTAATGTTCACGGAGTTTACAAGCCTGGAAATGTGAAATTAACTCCAATTATTCTCAAGAATTCTCAAGATTTTATCCAAGAAAATTACAATACTGGTCACAATCCAATTGATTTCGTATTCCATGGTGGATCAGGTTCTACTTTAGAGGAAATTCGTGAGGGGATTTCGTATGGAGTTATAAAGATGAATATTGATACAGACCTACAATATGCATTTACAGAAGGAGTAAGGGATTATGTTCTTACTAAAAAAGATTATTTGGCATCTCAAATTGGAAATCCAGATGGTGCTGATCAACCCAATAAAAAATACTACGATCCTCGTAAGTGGGTAAGAGAAGGAGAGCTGACATTTATCAGTAGATTAGAAAAAGCTTTTGCTGATTTGAATAATGTTAACTCATTGTAGTCAGCTAGTATAAAGAATGTAAGAAATCCTCCACATTTTGTGGGGGATTTTTTATTGGTTAGCTGGATAAAGCTCCAATTAAATCGTATTTAGTAAGGATGTGAATAGTTCCACTTAATTCACGAACAAGTACTGCTGGATTTTCCTTATTTATAAGTCTAGATACCATTTCTATATTCTCAGATGCATCAATTATGGGGAATGATTTCTGCATAACTTCACGAATTTTATTAGAAGATAGCTTAGGGTTTTTAAGCAATTGTGAAAGGAGTTGATTATCATTCACAGATCCCACAAATTCACCCTGATTATTCTTAACAGGTAGTTGAGATATTCCATGTTTTTCCATGAGTTGAAATGCTACATTCACCTCGTCTGTGTCCATTACAGTCAACATAGGAAGATGTTTGTGAGTAGATATCATATCCTCGGCAGTTTTAGGTTTGGCATCCAAAAACCCACGTTCCTTCATCCATTCATCATTAAATGCTTTACCCATATATCGGGTTGCATGATCGTGAAATAGTACAACAACAACATCAGTCGGTTTGAGCATATGAGCACATTGTAGAATTCCTTTAACGGCACTTCCTGCACTATTGCCAGCAAGTATCCCTTCTTCTCTAGCAATCTTTCGTTGCCAAAGCAAGCCATCTTTATCGGTGACTTTTTCAAAGTGATCAATGATGTCAAAATCGACACATTTAGGCAAAATGTCTTCTCCAATTCCCTCGGTTATATAGGGATAGATTTCTTTTTCGTCAAAGATACCGGTTTCATGATATTTTTTAAAAACAGAACCATAGGTATCAATGCCCCAACATTGAATGTTAGGATTTTTTTCTTTTAGATATTTACCTACACCGCTTATTGTACCACCAGTGCCTACACCAACAACAAAGTGAGTAATTTTACCTTGTGTTTGTTCCCATATTTCAGGACCAGTAGTTTCATAATGGGCTTGAACATTACTGGGGTTGTCATATTGATTTACATACCAAGCATTGGGGATTTCTTCACCCAGTCTTTTAGATACGGAATAATAGGATCTGGAGTCGTCTGGGTCAACATCAGTGGGGCATACAATCACGTCTGCACCAACTGATTTAAGAGCATCCACTTTTTCTTTACTTTGTTTATCAGTAGTCACAAAGATGCACTTGTAGCCTTTGACAACAGCAGCAATTGCAAGTCCCATTCCTGTGTTGCCACTCGTTCCTTCAACAATTGTTCCGCCTGGTTTCAGTCTTCCGTCTGTTTCGGCATCTTCAATCATTTTTAGTGCCATTCTATCTTTTACTGAATTTCCAGGGTTGGTAGATTCAATTTTGGCTAGAACAGTACATGGAAGATCTTCTACAATTTTATTTAATTTGACAAGCGGTGTGTTGCCTATCGTTTCCAAAATATCCTTATGATACATTACTTCAAATGTAATTAAGTGAAGCATTATTTATTCTATGGTGCCATAGAATGTGGAGATTATTAACTGATTTTGATAAAACGTAATTTAAAGCGAATATTGTTTTGTGTTTAATCATCTAAAAAATGCAGCTCAGAATTTTAATTTTTGGGTTATACTGTGTTTTTTGATTTCACTTGCCTTTGTGATTCAATATAAGTTTTTAGATGATACGGAGGGTCACAACCAAAAATACAATACCATCGTTTCTGATGGTAAGGGATATTATGCCTACCTACCCGCTATTTTTATTTACAATGATTTGAATTTTGGATTCAACCAAACGGTTGAAAAATTTGACCATCCAGAGACTTGGTATACAGACTACCGTTACAAATTGGATAAAAAGCGGATTTTTACAAAATATTATGTGGGCACAGCCATAGCTTATTCACCCTTTTTTTTGATAGCACACGGTTGGTCGTTAATGATGGGTTGGAAAGCGGATGGTTACACTGCTATTTACCATGGCTCTATATTGATTGCAGCACTTTTTTATATGGCAATTACCTTTATTTTTATGGGTAAAATACTAGACTTTTATAGTGTCAATCATTGGATTAAAGTCTTGTGCATTTTGGGTGCTTATTTCGGGACGAATTGGTTTTATTATACCACTTGGGAGGCTTCATTGTCTCATGTTTATTCTGCAGGGGTCATAGCTGCTTTTTTCTATTCTGCTATCATTTTTACAAAAAATACAACTTCAAAATGGGGAATTATAATCGGAGTATTATTAGGCTTTATTGTTTTGTTGCGTCCTCTGAATATTTTGGTTGTTTTGTTCTTGCCCTTGTTTCATCAACGATTTTCAGATTTCCTACGATGGATGAAATCATTATTTGGTAAACCGTTCATTTTAGGCCTTTCATTTTTGTCATTTTTTGTGGTATTGTCGATACAATTTATCATCTACAAAATCCAAATTGACCAATGGTATATTTATGCTTATCTGAATGAAGGGTTTAATTTTTTGCAACCTCATTTTATTGATTTTTTATTCAGTATTCAAAAAGGCTTTTTTGTCTATACACCCTTGTTTTCGTTAAGTATTATCGGTTTGGTATTTTGGTTTCGATACAATTCATTTCAAGCTTTTTGGTGGATAATTACGATGACAATTCTAGTATACATTTTATCAAGTTGGCATATGTGGTGGTATGGTGGAACCTTTGGTACACGTGTACTCATCGAATATTATATAATCTGGATCATTCCTATTGCTATTTTATTCCAAAGAACCAGGAGTTATGTAAAGACGATGTTTGTTCTTATTGCCTATCTTTTTATTTTCAATGGTGTTTTACAGCAATATCAATATCGAAAAGGGATTATTCATTATGAGGATATGAATTGGCAGATGTACAAGGATGCTTTTTTGCATCCAATTATCCCTTAGCTTTTGATTTGAATCTTAATAATCGATAAATATCAGAGATTTATCCATTTATCATAGGATTTAAGACTAAAAATGTGAGATTTGCTTCACTAAATTAAATCATGAAAAAATTATATACACTTACTCTAGCTTTATTTACGCTTTTGGGTAGCCAGTCTACTCATGCTGATGAGGGCATGTGGATTCCTGCTCTTCTAACAGACAACTATTCAGAGATGCAACGATTAGGTCTGGTTTTGACTCCCGATCAAATCTATGACATCAACAAGAGTAGTATGAAAGATGCAATAGTCCGTTTAGGATCAGGCTTTTGTACAGGAGAAGTAATTAGTAGCCAAGGGTTGATTTTGACAAACCATCACTGTGGTTACAGTGCTATTCAAAAATTAAGTACAACAACTGCTAATCACTTGAAGAATGGTTTCTGGGCTAAAACAAAAAAGGATGAATTGCCAGCTGGTTTTAGTGTATCATTTCTCGTTAAAATCGTTGATATTACCGATGATGTTTTAGCGGATGTTACCGATGAGAATAGAGGTAAACTTGTTGCAGAACATTCCTCAGCTATTCGAAAAGAGTTGTCAGATTCAGGGGCTTATGCTGTAGATATCAAAGAGATGTTCAGTGGCAATAAATATTTTGCCTATGTATATGAAACCTTTGGCGATGTTCGATTAGTGGGTACGCCACCCGAATCTGTTGGAAAGTATGGTGGGGACACTGACAATTGGATGTGGCCAAGACATACAGGTGACTTCTCCATGTTCAGAGTATACGCATCTAAGGACAATAAAGCCACTAAAGATTATGCTGAAGATAATATTCCTTATACTCCAAAGCATCACTTACCCGTAAGTATTAAAGGTGTTGAAAAAGGAGATTTTGCGATGATATGGGGGTTCCCAGGAAGTACAGATCGTTATTTATCATCTTTTGGAGTAAGAAACGCTACTGAAATAGATCAGCCAGCTCGTGTTAAGATTAGAAGGGCTAAACTTGATGTATATGAAAAATACCAGAAAAGAGATGAAGCTGTTGATTTAATGTATGCTGCCAAGCATGCTCAGGTAGCTAATTACTGGAAGTATTTTATGGGACAAACTCGTGGTCTCAAGCGATTGGATATCGAAGGAAAGAAAAGAGGAGAGGAAGCCGCTTTTGAACAATGGGTTAATAGTGGTGACCAAGCACGTAAAGAAAAATATGGTGATGTGTTGTCTATGTATAAAGATGCTTATGCCGTATATGATGCGAAGAAATTAGCAGAGACGTATTGGATGGAAGCTATTTATGGTATTGAATTTACCAAGTATGGTTTTGGTTTTAGCCGATTATCATCCATGTATGCTATGCAAGCTGCAGAGAAGGATAAAGACAAAAAAGCTCAAATGCAGTCACAAATCGATGGTATGGTTCAACGAATAAAAGCATCTACCGAAGGCAACTTTAAAGATTATTATGCACCCATTGATCAGGAGGTAATGGTGGCGATGTTGGATTTCTATATGAACGACCTTTCGTCTGATATGAGACCAGCTGCTTTCAATGACATGATAGCCAAATACAAAGGCAATACGACTGCAATGGCTGAAAAGTTATTTGAATGTTCCATTCTGGTGGATAAAGACCGAGCTATGAAGTTTTTAGAAAATCCAAGTGCTAAGAAATTAAAGAAAGATATAGGTGTCAAGTTTTCAGGAATTATGCTTGATTTCTACCTAAATGGTATTAGAGCCATGTTTGCAGAAGCAGATCAGAAGAGAGCAACGGCTGATCGTTTGTATAAGGCAGCATTATTCCAAGTGCACCCAAATAAGGCTTTTGCACCCGATGCCAATAGCTCGATGCGTTTTACCTATGGCCAAGTATTGGATTATTCACCCGGTGATGCTATGCAGTACAAACACTTTACTACAATGAAAGGGGTAATTGAAAAATATCAACCTGGTGATGATGAATTTGATTTGCCAACGGGATATCTCGATGTGGCTAAATCAAAAAATTATGGTGATTATGCAAAAGAGGGAGAAGATTTACGAATTTGTTTCTTGACTAATAATGATATTACTGGAGGTAACTCTGGAAGTCCTGTTATTAATGGTAATGGAGAGTTAATCGGATTGGCCTTTGATGGAAACTGGGAGGCTATGAGTGGAGATATTGCTTTTGAACCTGAATTGCAACGAACCATATCAGTAGATATACGGTATGTACTCTGGTGCATCGATAAGCTTGCAGGTGCAAAGCATATTGTCGATGAAATGACACTAGCGAGGTAGTTATTACCTAACAAAAAATAAAAGACCCAGTAACTGATGTTGCTGTGTCTTTTTTTATTTGACAAGCTCCAACGCTTCTTCAATCGTCTTTACGGGTAGCTTACACACACCGTTTTGACATACAAAAATTAAAGTCTCGTTAGTTTTGAAACGATTTCTGAAAATAGGTGTATCAGAATCGATTTTGCTAAATAATATAATCGTGTTGGGATGAAATGATTGTCGGAATTTTGATGCTACTGCTTCTGCATTTTCTCCGATGATTACAACTTCATAAAACGGCTTTGATATGGCCAAATGGGTTTTTGCCCAATTGCTGTGTCCACTGGGGTAGGAGGTCATACTTGATTGAACTTTGCCCACTAAATTTTCAGCAATTTCGATAAAACGACTATTGCCATAAATCAATCCAAGATATAGCAAGTTATTTGCCATCACCGAGTTGGTTGCAGGAATAACATTATCATGAACTTCAGTTGTTCTGACAATGAGTTCGTTGGTTTCATTGAAGTAGAAAAGCTCTTTTTCAGTATCGTAGAATTTATTCATTGTTACTTCCGTCAATCTTTGTGCTGTATTGATGTAGATCTCGTTACTTGTAACCGAAAATGCATCGGTACATGCCTTGATTAAAAAGGCATAATCTTCCAACATTCCTGGAATAGTTGATTGTCCATTTTTGTAACTATGCCAGATTTCTGCATCCTCCATTTGTATTTCTATAATGGTATTTAAAGCTTGAATTGCTAATTTTTTGTAGTGTTCGTTTTGGGTCGCTATATATGAGTCAATAAGCCCAGAAACCACTATGCTGTTCCATGAGGTTAGGCATTTATCATCTAATTCTGGAGAGATTCGTTGATTTCTTTTTTCAAGTAATCGTTGATTGATATGGGTTATTTTTTCGTCTAATTCTAGGGTTGACAGTTTAAATTCAGCTTTTATTTGAGCATTATCTTTATCTCTAAGCAGAATATTGTTCTGATTCTCCCAAAGGGCTTTTTTGTCAATTTCATAGTAGGATGCAGCCAAGTCAAAATCCGATCCAAGGATAGCCTTCATTTCGTCTGATTTCCATACATAATATTTGCCTTCTTCTCCCTCACTATCGGCATCCAAAGCAGAATAGAATAGTCCACTATTATCACGCATTTCTCGTTCAAGCCATCGAATAGTTTTATCTATTACTTGCTTAAATAAGGGATTCTTCGTTTTTTGATACGCCTTGGCGTAAACGGATAATAGTTGAGCATTGTCATATAACATTTTTTCAAAGTGGGGCACCTTCCAGATTCCATCCACACTATATCTTGAAAATCCACCCCCTATTTGATCGAAGATACCACCAAAAGCCATCTTAGTTAGAGAGATATCAATGAATTCTTCTATGGACTCATCCTTTATATAATGGGTGTATGAAATCAAAAAATCATAATTGCTTGGCATTGGAAATTTAGGGGCTTTGTTCATGCCACCATTTTTGTAATCCCAGTTGTTTTCCCAGCTATTTACCATCTCGTCCAATACATTGGGATCCAATTTTTGTGCAATTTGATCACTTATTGCTGTTTCTTGTAATTGAATACCACGTGTTAGTTTTTGAGCATATTCTTCAATCTTGGGAAAGTTGGATTGGTACTGATTAGACACATTTTGTAGAAGTTTAATCCAATCTTTACTTGGATAGTAGGTTCCTGCGTGAAAAGGTTCACCGCTAGGCAATGCAAAGCAGTTAAGAGGCCAACCTCCTCGACCAGTAATGATATTTGCAGCAGTCATATAAATTTGGTCAACATCAGGTCGTTCTTCTCGATCTACTTTAATACAATAAAAGTGCTCATTCATTAACTTGGCAATTTCTTCATTTTCAAAACTTTCATGTTCCATGACATGACACCAGTGACAGCTACTATATCCAATGCTAATGAGTAAGGGCTTATTTAATTTTTTGGCCTCTGCTAAGTTTTCGGGATTCCATGCATGCCATTCAACGGGATTATGAGCATGTTGAAGTAAGTAAGGACTTGTTTCGTGAATTAATTCGTTGGTGTGAGAATGCATGGTATTCTTTTTATGCTTTTGACCACATGAGGAAAGTACGAAGACCATACTCAATGAAGACAAAGCAAGGTATTTAATCATATTGATTAGGCAAATTACCACATAAAAATGAATGGACAAAACCGACATTTTTATTATCTTTGGAACTCTATGATTAGACGATACCTAAATCTGATTTTATTTGTTTTTTCAACATTCCTCAGTTTTGGTCAGTATACCCAAATCGGTAATGGTGGATTTTCAAGTGGAAATTTTGGTCCAGTAAGAACGGACACTTCATCGGCTTACTATAGTCGATTTGCTTTTATATATCCAGAAGCAACACTCACTAATTTGAAGCATGGTGATAGCATATCTGCTATATCTTTCTTCCATCGATCTTTTGATTCATTGAGGGGAAATTGCAATATGAAGGTGTTTTTAAAGTCGACTAATCAATCTGATTTTGGTGTAAATCCGTTGAACTGGGCTGCAGAATCTAGAAATTCAATGATTAAGGTGTTTGATGGAAATCCTAAAAATTGGATTGGAAACTTACCACAAGAAGTTTTTTTTAAACTCAGTCAGCCCTATGGTTGGGACACGACAGGTGGAAAAAGACATTTAGAGATCCTGGTGGAGTATTCACAGAAGATGAACCAAGTTGGTACGATGAACTGGTTTGTTGAAAGTAGTTTTTATGTTCCAGGTTTTATCTCCGCAAATGAGAGTAAATATCTATATGGATCGAGTTCCAGTGGTATGGATAGTATGACGACGTTTTCATCTACAATCCACCCAACATTGAAAATCTACCATCCAAGCAAATCTCTAGATTTAGAATTATCTAAATTATATAGTTTAGGAACAGTACCTGTATTAATGAATAAGCCAGATAGTTTAAAAGTATCTGTTCATAATGTTGGAAAAGATACGGTCATCAATCATAAAGTATATTTAAAGGTGACGGGTGTGAATACGTTTACCGATAGCCTTACAGTCACCAAAATAGCACCCTATGAAAGCCAAAAGCTCTATTTTGATCATTACCAACCTAAATTCAAAGGGACAGAAACAATAACCATTGAGGTTGAAAAGGATAGTAATACGCTAAATAATGTTTTATCTAAAAATCGTGTAGTAAATTATAATGTTTATTCTCATGCTGATCCATTTAGTGGAAATACGGGAGGGATTGGGTTTAATGGTAGTACAGGAGATTTTGTTGCTCGATTTTATGTGGATGGGACGTCGTATATCAACCAGATAAAAGTGGACTTTAATTCTGTTGGCACGGAGTTTCAGTTGGGAGTTTGGGATGTGAATTCAGCTGGATTGCCAGGTAAAGAGCTTTTTATATCGGATACATCGCTTTCTGTGGCTGGAACATTTATCATGAATGTATTGCCACGAATTTCGGTAACGAACAGTTTTTATGTGGGAATTCGTCAAACATCGAATACCAATGTAGGTTTTAGTTATCAAAGTGAGGTTCCTATTAGACCACATACTTTCTATTTTGCGGCACCAGCAGGGGATACTAGTTGGGTGTCGTTTTCTCCTGGTTTTGATTTTAATTTTAACATCCAGCCCCGATTGCAGGTAGCTAATGATGTAGCTACCTTAGCTATTTTAAGTCCTAAACCCGATTCATCCTATCAATATGATGAAAAGGATTCGTTGGATATTGTAGCTCAATTTATTAACTATGGTTATCAAAATCAGTCTAATTTTCCGGTGGAAGTAAGGATATTAAACGGCTTTGGTCAATTGGAATACACAAAGCAAGAACGTGTCAGTACATTAGCAGGAGATACTACTACTCTTTATTTCGGAAAAATTAGTAAATACAGGTTGGGTGATTATACGATTGCAGCCACTACAAAACTTTCTACAGATAGTGTTCTGGACAATGATTCTAAAACAGCAAGTTTTTCTTTTATTAAAGATCATGATGTTGCAGTTGATCAAGTGTTTTCACCAAGTAACGGAACCCAATTTGATTTGCAAAGAGATCCAGTTCAGATGGTCGTTAGGGCTATAAATTACGGAGTTAAGACTCAAAATAATTTAACAGTAAGAATGGAATTGGTTAATTCAAAAGGTAAGGTTTTGACTACCCAAGATAAGGTGATTAATCTCATAGGTGGAGCTACCACAATTTTGCCATTTGATACTATTTATTTGCCAGAGGATGGAAACTTAACCCTTCGAGCATTTACGATGTTAGCTATTGATAGCTTTCCTGAAAATGATACCCTAGAGATTGCTATTTTCTCACGAAAAGTGGATGATGTTATGGCTTTGAATGTCGAGACCCCTCATGAGCGTTCCTATTTTTCCAAAGACACAACGATTGTTCCTTATGTTAAATATCGAAATGATGGAATTACAAATCAAGATTCTACATTAATATTCTATCGCATCTTTGATCAAGATGATTCGACCGTGTTTTATGATAGTGTATATCAAGATGCTCCCTTTTTAACGGAAAAACAAGTATTCTTTACTCCTATCAAATTAGATTCAGCTGGTACTTTTACTTTTCAAACTTGGGTATTCATTATGGATGACCAAGTCCGATCAAATGATACCATTACTGCAAGCTTTGATGTAATTAATGGCAACGACTTGCAGGTTTTGTCTGCCTATAAACCAAAATTGATTGAGATTCATGGTAGCCCAGCTAGTCCATTAAGTGTTGTAATTCGTAATCATGGAAACTTAAGAGCAAGTAATGTGAAAATTATTGCGAATGTTGAGAACAAAAAATCAGAGGTTGTTTTGTATGATTCTCTATATATAAATCTAAATAGGTTAACCACGGATACTTTTGATTTTGGTGTATTGGATTTTAATGTTGTGGGTGATTATTATTTAGAGGTTGTGAATCATTCTCCAGTTGAGGATAAACCTAATCATTTGGACACATTATATTATAATTATGTAGTTCGATATCAAAATGACATAAGCATTTCCCAAAATTTAGTTCCTAAATCTCAAGACACCTTAGAGTTAAATGAGGTTGTATTCCCATCTATTCAGGTCATGAACAATGGTATTGATACGTTCAATAATCTGGAGGTATGTGTTGTTCTTAAAAATTCATCAAATGAAGTTGTTTTTAGAGATAGTTTTGATTTGACTCGATTACCACCCAATAGGGCTAGTAATTTTAATTCCATGCAACAATGGTCCACTGATATATCTGGAAGTTACACCATACATTCATGGTTGAAATCATCAGATAATAATGCCCAAAATGATACGCTAGTTACTTCATTTATTGTTGTGAAGAGGAGGGATGCTCTTATCAAGTCGATTGTGTTTCCTAACAAGGATTTATATAAGCAACAGCTGTATAAGCCTGTTGTTGAGATTAAAAATGATGGTTTGGATGATCTCTTGGGAGTTAACTTGTCTTGTGTTGTATCGGTTGATGGCACGACTATTTACAGTAAAATTAAAATCATAGCCATCCCCTCAGGTCAGTCTCAAATAGTAGAGTTTGATAGTACATTATCTTATAATCAAGAGGCTTTAGCAAAAGCTACATTTGTAATTGATGCAAACAATGATCAAGTGCGTAGGAATGACACAATGGTAACTTCATTCAATTTTATTAAGGGATTAGGTGTTGATGAATACATTCAATCTAATGTCATTGCTTACCCAAACCCATTTAAAAACTACATAAAAGTTTCTTCAGAAAAGCTAATATCAAGTGTGAGATTAATTGATATGTTTGGTAGAGTTGTATATCAAGATAAGGATGTAAACCGATTGATGGTCAAATTTGATGTAGATGTTCAGAAAGGACTATATATTCTAGAGGTTCGTTCTGGTGATGAATGGAATAAATTTCCAATTACTAGAGAGTAAGAGGTCTGATTTTTAATCTAAATTGTATCTTGTTTCAATTTGATGGAATTTCCCCTCTTTGTTGTAGAATTTAATCCTAACAGCATCTATACTCTCGTCTTGTAGAGTTCTTATATAGTATACATCTGTCGGGGTTAAACCTTTGAGTGTATTTGCTTTTTTTAGATATTTCCAAAAACCCAAGAATGTTCTACTTTTATAATAAAATAAGTCCATTGATTCTGATGAGCCACCAAAAATGACAATTTCTTTAGGATTTGAACTTAAAATATACGGTTTGGTTTTCTTCAGATTAAGGTAATTTTGATACTCATAAGCTACATCAAATCGGGCGATGCCATATCCTTTTATCGAATCGGGAGAGTCATTTTGATTAGCAGTTTGTCTGATTAAATCGTTTAATTCTTTAGGAGATAATTCTGGGAAGGCTTGAAGAAGACATGCAACACCTCCAGCCACAATAGGGGTTGAAAAACTAGTGCCATTTCCTTGGTAATAAAATCCTGAAGGACTTGAAACGGTTGCTCTTACACCCAAAGCTACTACATCGGGCTTTATGGATTGGTTTGCATTATTACCTCTACTACTGAATCGAGCAGGTTTTCCATTCTTGTTAATGGCTCCAACGGTCAATACTTCTTCTGCATCAC
>JAHEGS010000106.1 GCA_024645005.1 Bacteroidota bacterium | reverse complement strand
AAGTCCAAACATGGGTAAGAATAAACGCACACCAACACCAGCAGCTCTCCTAACATCAAAAGGACTAAACTCCTGAATACTTCTATAAGCATTACCTGCTTCTAAAAATGTTTGAGCGAATATGGTTGAGGACTGCCCAACCGTAAGTGGGTATCTGAGTTCTAGAGTATATTTTGTGTAAATAGGGAGTCCTTGTTGGCCACTTAATGGGTCACTAATTCTGCCTTCGTCATATCCTCTTTGTGATACAATGTCTGTTCCATAAAGAACAAAATTAGATAGGCCACTTCCCCCAACTCTAAACAATTCGAACGGAGAATAACCTACATCTTTATTCCATATAGATACTGCTCCAAATCGATAAGAAGGTGAAATAACAAATTTTCGTTTACCATTACCCATTCCCAAAAACCATTGTCCATTAAATTTTGTTTTTGCAAGTTCTATCCATCGGAATCGTTCTTGTGGCGACATGGTAGGATCAGAAAAATCCTTACCTGAGATTAGTGAATATGGCGGAGTAAACTGGAAACTAGCCATGAACGAACTTCCTTCAGTAGGGTATATCGGATGGTTAGTACTATTTCTAGAAAGCGTAGTTGTAATACTAATATTATTTGCGTTACCATCTGTAAAACCAAGTTCAGATGCCCCAAACGATGTCCATTTTTTTAATCCGTATCGTTGGTAGGTAAGCGAGGTGCTAAATGAAAAATAATCATCCGGTAATTTTAACTGTTTTCCAAAGGCAATACTTCCCCCTGTGGTGCTAAATTTAGGCCGATCAGTACTGAACTGAAAAGTAGATTGCACATTGTGGAAGATGCTTACACTTAATGAGTTGGGCTTTTTACCTCCTAACCAAGGTTCGCTAAATGAAAAATTATAGCCTTGATATTGCGGACCGTTACTTTGAATTCTTAATGATAATCGTTGCCCATCTCCAGATGGTATGGGATCCCAACCTCCCTTTTGAAATACTTTTCTCGAACTAAAATTATTCAGCGTTAACCCTAATGTTCCAACAAAACCTCCAAATCCGCCCCAACCACCAGACGCTTCTATTTGATCACTGGGTTTTTCGACTACCTTGTACTGAATATCCACTGTTCCATTTTGAGGATTTGGCATTGGATTAACATCCAATCCTTCGGGATCAAAAAACCCAAGCTGTGCAAGTTCTCGCATACTTCGTTGTATGTCAGATCGACTAAACTTATCTCCCGGTCGAGTTCGGATAACACGTAAAGCCACAAAGTCACTTGTTTTATCATTTCCAACAACACTGACCCTATTTACTGTGGCTTGCTTGCCCTCATAAACCCTCATTTCTAAATCAATACTGTCATTTTCCACTAAAACCTCAACCGGATTTACATTAAAAAATAAATACCCATCATCCATATACAAACTGGATATATCGAATCCGTTCTCACTCATAAAGAGCTTGCTTTCTAACTTGGATTGATCGTATACATCCCCCGCTTTAATTCCCAATAATGTATCTAGGAGTGAAGTTCTATACTTAGTATTACCCACCCAAGATATGTTTCTAAAGAAATATTTGTTACCCTCGTTGATTCCAATTTTTACAATCACACGATCATCCGAGATTTGTTGGATAGAATCATAAACAATATAGGCATCCCTATAACCTAAGGCACTATATGCTTGGATAATTCCAGGTTTCGTTTCTTCATATTCATCTTGAACAAATTTTGAAGTAGCAAAGAAATTGAACTTTTTATACCGTCGTTTTGGTTTAATAATTTTTCGAAGCTTTTTACTTGATATATTTTCATTTCCCACAAAAACCAAGTCTTGCATCCTCACTTTCTTCCCTCGATCAATTTCAATTCTCAGTATTTGAAAATTCGGTTTTTTCGGATCTTGAGTTCGAGTTATGGATGTTTTTACTCCGTAAAATCCTTTTTCATAGAAATAGGCTAAAATCTCCGATTTAGTTTTATTAATTAAATCTTCTGTAATCAGCTGATTTGTTTGCAGTGAGATTTCATCACGAACATTATTGGTTTCTGCTTTTTTGAGTCCTTTGATGGAATATTTTGAAAGTGCAGGGCGTTCAACCACAGAAATATGGAGAGAAATCTTCCCATCTTTCACCTTATTTAAGCCAATTTCTATATCACTAAATAGCTTCCTTTTCCATAATTTGCTGATCGCTTGTTTGGTATCATCACCAGGAATGGTTATGGTTTGTCCCACTTTCAAGCCAGAGGTAACCAATATGACACCAGCAGGTGTGTAAGTATTACCACTAATCGTTATTTGCTCTATTTTATACTGTACTGGTTTCTCAAAATCAACTAGAATTCGAGTACTATCTACTAGTTGGGCATTCAGATTTACTGAAACCATCATAACAAGAAGCAGCCCTATATTTTTGATCAAACTCATTCTATACCAATTGTTCGCTTGTCTTTCCAAATCTTCGTTCTCTCTTTTGATAATCTAATATTGCTTCATGCAAGTGTTCTTTCCTATAATCAGGCCACAATACATTGGTGAAATATAATTCACTGTAGGCAATTTCCCACAGCAAAAAGTTACTAATCCGATGTTCACCGCTAGTTCTAATCATTAATTCTGGATGAGGATATTTGTGAGTAGTAAGGGTATTATTGATTAGATTCTCATTAACATCATCTAAGGCTATTTCACCATCAATTGCTCTTTTTACAATATCTCTTGTCGCATTAACGATATCCCACTTAGCACTATAACTCAAGGCTAAAATTAGCGTCATCTTTGTATTGTTTTTTGTAATCTCAATTGCCTCCTCAAGCTCTTTTCTACAATCCTTAGGTAAAGTCGTTCTATCACCAATAGCCTCGAGCTTAATGTCATTTTTCATCAATGTATCTGTCTCTTTTTTGATGGTTTTTACAAGCAAAGTCATCAATGCATTTACCTCCATTTTCGGTCTATTCCAGTTTTCAGTACTAAAGGCATACAAGGTTAAAAACTTGACTCCAAGCTCTGCACAACCTTCGGATACTTCACGAACAGCCTTAACTCCATTTTCATGACCAAAAATTCGATATTTCCCCTTTTCCTTGGCCCATCTTCCATTCCCATCCATGATAATTGCAATGTGCTGAGGCAAACGTTCTAGATTAATATTGTCTTTGATCATCGTAGATTTAATAGGGGCATTTAATCGGGGTGAAACGATAAGATATTTTAAATATAGATTGAATGAACCAATCATTCAAATTAGGATTACCTCGTGTATCTCCAGCATTGGCTAAGGGTCTTCCATCTGAGGTTAATTCCCAAGATCGATCCACCAATTTATTAATCGAACCATCCGCATTTTCAACATCTGAATATGCTCCACTCACATCATCTAAATAATCTGTAAATGTTCTTCTCCATGCTGTTTCAAATCCTAAAATTAAATTATCTGTTACGGCATATTTTATTCCACCACCAAGTGGAATCGCAAATTGAATCAAGCTATAATCCTGATTTTCGGTAGCTAAACTCGACAAGTCATACCATTCCCCATCTAAATATGCCTCTGGTTTGTGCATGAATATCGATACTCCTGCCGTGGCATAAAAAGTGGATTTTGTATGAATATCTCGACTACTAAAAGGGTGAAAATTAAACTCTAATGCATTCGAAAACTCATACATATTATTTCTGAAACTTAAGTTTCTCAATTGATAATCATTAAAGTTACTATCTGCTCCCGATATTTTCAGATAGGATAGTGTAGGCCTATAGGACCAGTATTCGTTAAAATTATAGTTTATGAAAATCCCCCCTGAAAAGTGAGTCTCTTTAGGGCTAATGTTATAAGCTAAATCTCCGTGGTAATTAGACGCTCCAAGGGCACCTCCAACTTCCCATGACTGGGCATTTGCAAAGTGAGAGGTCATAGCAACTATACCGAGTAAAATAGGAGTAATTAATGAAGATTTGATGTTTAGCACTTTATACAATACGCAAAAGTAAGCGGGATGTTACTTATCTTGTAAAGAAATGGATAATATTCCCTACATATTTACTTAAAAAGTAGGGCATGATGGTCTGTTGCCGTATATTCTATACATGATGGTCACACCAAAAATACCATAAACATCATCGTCATTTGGATCACCTCTTTGATTATTTAATAACTCATCGTGTAATACCTCACTTCGATCAGCCATAGCGGCAGACATAGGCCCATATTGAGCAGTTAGTCGTTGAGGGTCTACATACGTTTCACTCACATCATCCATATAATCAGTGAAGGTAAATCGCATACCATAATCAACACCTACAATCCAATTATGACTCAGTTTGAATTTTAGTCCTGCCCCAACTGGAATAGCAACTTGGG
>JAHEGS010000049.1 GCA_024645005.1 Bacteroidota bacterium | reverse complement strand
GTTCTCCAACTTTCAAGCATTTCTTTTTTTAAAACACGAGGAAATTTAACTTGAGCACCTAATTTTCCATTCAACTTTAACCACTCATAAAATTTTGAAGAAGGAATAAGGTTAACTACAATATTTTTAAGTGCTGCAGATCGCTCAACCCGATAATCATCATTTAATACCTTAAGCGTTAAATCCAGTTTGTCTCTGATTTCATTAACCTGATTGTACAACCTGTCATCATCACAAGATATAAACCATTCATGAGCAAAAAAACCTTGATATGGAACCCCACACACCGTAAATTCCTCAAATGCTACATCATACTCATCTGAAAGAAGCTCAATGGCTTTGTTCATATTGTCAAGAGACAAATGTTCGCCACACAACGATAAAAAATGCTTTGTTCTGCCCGTTATTTTAATTTCACATCGCTCCAAGTTTGTGAATTTAATTGTATCTCCAATTAAATATCTCCACGCACCACTGCAAGTAGTCATAATCAGTGCATACTCCTCTTTATCATTCACTTGAGATAATGTTAATGCCCGGGCATTAGGAAGCAAATCTCCGCTTTCAGAAAAATTTTTCGCATTAAACGGAACAAACTCATAATAAATTCCATTTCTTAACAACAACCTCATCCCTTCATCATTGTCCAGTCGGGTTTGATAAGCAATAAAACCCTCAGAAGCTAGGTATGTTTCAAAATATTTTATTGGTCTTCCTAAAAGACCATCCAGAGACTTTCTATATGGATTTAATGCAACCCCTCCATGAATATAGGCCTCAAAATTGGGCCAAATCTCGTGAATATTTTCAACTTGATATTTTTCTAATATACTCTCCATTAACATTTTAACCCAGGCTGGCACTCCTGCTATAAGACCTACATCCCAATTTGAAGCCTCATTGGTCATTTTAGCAATCTTCTCAACCCAATCCTTCTCTTTTCGAATCTGAACACCAGGTTTGGATAATCGCTGAAATAATATGGGGACAGATCCTGTTGTAATACCGCTTAAATCACCCGAATAATACACTCCATTGTACTCCAACTCTGTACTTCCTCCAATCATTAACCATTTTTTAGCAATGTGATCTTTAGGTACATCTGTCTGAACAATGCTCAAGACTTGCCGAATGCTCGCCCTACGAATGTTTTTAAGCATCTGAGTACTCACAGGAATATACTTACTACTTCCATCAGAGGTTCCTGAGCTTACTGCATAGTTTTTTATGGTTCCCGGCCATGTTACATTTTCCTCGCCCATTCTCCCTCTTGACCACCAAGGCAACATATTCAAGTAATCTCCCATGTGAGTTGCCTCTTGATAATCGCTTAAAAGGGTGTCTGAACCAATTAGTTCTTTGAAGTTATGTGACTTACCAAAAACGGTTGATTCCGCTTTCTTTAGTAATTTTGAAAGCGTCCTTTTTTGAAGAACTTCACCTTGTTCTATATCAACTTTCAAAAAAACTCGACGTTTATTTGTTACTCTATGTAATCTTTGTAAAAAAGTTGACATAAAACAAAATTAGTCTAACTCAAATAATGAAAGAAATCAAAGAAGAAACCATTAAAGAAAAGTGGTTTAAAATTAGAGCACTTTTTGAAAATCGTTTTAATAAAACTCCTGATTTAAGTGCCATACTATATGTCATTGGTATGCGTGAACTGGGCAAGCATCAAACTGAATTTAAAAAAGAGGAAAAGGTGAGACTTATGCATATTGCTACCTGCAGAGTTCTAAGCACATCTGGTCACTATATTCTTAAAGGACATGATAATAATGATTGGCCTGTGTGGGAATTAACAGAAAAATTACCAAACCAAGACTTGCTACAACAAGAACTTTACCTCAGACATCACATCGTTCACTACTTCGAAGAAGAGGAATTGATCTAATCTTTGATTATACTCTATTAAGACAAAACCCATTTTCCCACCTTTTCCACAACTCTTGTGGGCTCACAAATAACAAATAACTTTGCCCAATTTTAAACATCAATGCCAAAAGATAGTAGTATTAAACATGTCCTTATTATTGGAAGTGGGCCCATCATTATAGGACAAGCGTGTGAATTCGATTATTCTGGGAGTCAAGCAGCTCAAAGCCTTAAAGAAGAAGGAATTGAAGTATCCTTGATAAACTCAAACCCTGCCACCATTATGACTGATCCATCTATGGCAGAACACGTATACTTATTACCCCTAAATGTTGAGAGCCTTGAAAAAATACTAATCGAACAAAATATTACCCATGTTCTACCTACCATGGGTGGACAAACTGCTCTTAACCTTGCAATTGAAGCTGAAGAAGTGGGTCTTTGGGAAAAGTACGATTGTAAAATTATAGGTGTTGATACTGCGGCTATTGAAAAAACTGAAAATCGTGATCTTTTCCGATCATTCATGATAGAGCTCGGAATTCCAATAGCCACATCAAAAATCGCGAACTCATACCTTGAAGCAAAAGAAGTAGCTCAAAACATTGGATTTCCATTAGTTATTAGACCAAGTTATACTCTTGGAGGTTTTGGTGGAGGCTTCGTCCACAAAAAAGAAGATTTTGACGAATACATAAAAAGGGGTTTAGAAGCTTCGCCAACCCACGAGGTCCTTGTTGAACAAGCTGTATTGGGATGGAAGGAATATGAATTGGAGTTGTTAAGAGATTCAAATGATAACATAGCTGTAATCTGTACCATAGAAAACTTTGATCCTATGGGCATTCATACAGGAGACTCCATAACCGTTGCCCCGGCAATGACACTCAGTGACACGTGTTTTCAGCAAATGAGGGACATGGCATTTGATATGATGCGAAACCTTGGAACTTTCGCTGGTGGGTGTAATGTTCAATTTTCTGTCAACCCTGAAAATGAGGAAATCATCGCTATAGAAATTAATCCTCGTGTATCAAGAAGTTCTGCTTTAGCATCTAAAGCAACAGGATACCCAATTGCTAAAATTGCTGCGAAACTAGCTTTAGGGTATCACCTTGATGAGCTTAAAAATCCAGTAACTAGAACAACGTCTGCATTTTTTGAACCAAGTATCGACTATACCATAATTAAGATACCGCGTTGGGACTTCAATAAATTTAGAGGAGCTGAGAAAACACTTGGTCTTCAAATGAAATCAGTGGGTGAAGTCATGTCAATAGGTCGAAGTTTTCAAGAAGCTCTTCAAAAAGCATGTCAGTCTCTTGAAATTAAAAGACAAGGTATAGGGGCAGATGGGTATGAAGAAAAAAATCTTGAGAAAATTGTCGATAGCCTCAAAAACCCAAGCTGGGATAGAATATTTCACATTAGAGATGCAATGGCTATTGGGGTGCCAATAACATCGATTCAAAAAACCACAAAAATTGATCGATGGTTTCTCGAACAAATTTATGAGTTAGTAAAAACTGAACGAGAAATAAAAAAATACTCACTTGAAAATATAGATACAGGTGTTTTAAGGCTAGCCAAACAAAAAGGTTTTTCAGACGCCCAAATAGCACACCTCCTTGGAAGAGAAGCGACGGATATGGATGTTCATGCTAAAAGAAAATCCCTTGGAATAAATCGTATTTACAAAATGGTCGATACGTGTTCTGCTGAATTTAGCTCTCCAACAAATTATTTATACTCCAGTTTCGATGGTGAGAATGAAAGCGTTGTCTCGGATAAGAAAAAAATAATTGTGATCGGTTCTGGACCAAACCGAATTGGTCAAGGAATAGAATTTGATTACAGTTGTGTGCATGGTATAAAGGCAGCCCAAGAATTAGGGTATGAAGCCATTATGATAAATTGTAATCCTGAAACAGTTAGTACAGATTTCAACACTGCAGATAAATTGTATTTTGAACCCATATTCTGGGAGCATCTATGGGACATCATTGAATTGGAAAAACCTGAAGGAGTTATCGTTCAGCTTGGTGGACAAACTGCTTTAAAACTTAGTGAACGAATGAGAGACCATGGTGTCAAGATCATTGGAACAACATTTGAAAATATGGATCTCGCTGAAGATCGAGGTTCGTTTTCTAATCTACTCAAAGATTTAGAAATCCCTTATCCTAAATTTGGTGTTGCTGAAAATGCCTATGAGGCTATTAAAGTGGCAAACGAGGTGGGATATCCTGTTTTAGTAAGACCTAGCTATGTTTTAGGAGGGCAAGGAATGAAAATCGTTATCAATGATGAAGATTTGGAAAAAGCGGTCATTGATTTACTAGGTGATTTACCGGGTAATCGAGTCCTAATTGATCATTTCTTAGATAGGGCAGAAGAAGCAGAAAGCGATAGTATTTGTGACGGAACAGACGTAGAAATGGTAGGAATCATGGAACATATAGAACCTGCAGGGATACACTCTGGAGATTCTTCAGCCGTGCTGCCCCCCTTCAGTTTGTCTAATAATGTTATCACCAAAATTGAAGAGTACACACAAAAAATAGCACGGGCAATGGATGTGCGGGGTCTTTTGAACATCCAATTTGCCGTAAAAGATGAGGAAGTCTATGTTATTGAAGCAAATCCAAGAGCTAGTCGAACAGTTCCGTTTATATGTAAAGCATACCAGGTTCCTTATGTAAATATCGCTACCAAAGTGATGATTGGTGACAAAAAACTTAAAGATTTTGATATTAATCCAGTTAAAAAAGGATTTGCAATAAAACAACCGGTCTTCTCTTTTAATAAATTCCCTAATGTAAATAAAGAGTTGGGACCAGAAATGAAATCGACCGGAGAGGCGATTCTTTTTGTTGAAAACACAAAAGATCCATTATTCCGAGATTTATATAATCAAAAATCTAGGTTTTTAAGTAGGTAGTTGTGAGGTGGATAATCGTTAGTTTGGTTATTTATTGGGTAATTAAACGGGTGTTTCGAATAATAAATGTTGTTCAAAATCAGAATTCTAACCAAAGTCAAAACAACACAAAGCAATCCAATGATAACGATGATGGGTTCACCGATTTTGAGGAGGTTGAATAATTAACAAAACCAAAAATAATTTTTCCGGTTTTTTAACTCTAAACTGTCTAAAATTGATTGAACTTCGATTTGTTCACTTGGTGAAGATATTGCAATAATCTGCTGATAGTTTTTCAGATTAATTTTGGTTCTAGGCTGAATTATTTGGTTATAAATATTGACACCAAATTTTAATGGATTATCCGTAACCCAAGTAAAGTTTTCGCCAAGTTCAAGCAATACTCTAGCTATTTTTTTGCCTTTTTTGCCTGCTCCCCACAACACTAAAGGAGTTGTCTTATTTCGATCAATTTTTAAAAAATTACCTACCTTTAAATCAACGTAATTTTCTGGAAAATATTGACTTTCCATTCTAGAAGTTCTACTTGTACTATCTCTCCAACGATGTATGACTTCTGGAACAATTTTTATCTTGATCCCTGATTGATACAATCGAAAAGAAAAATCATAGTCCTCCGGTATCAATGAGGAATTAAACGCACCAACGGACTCAAAATCATCACGATGCAAAAGCCATGCGGATGATGGCACTGGGCATTCTTTATAAATATCCTTCCATAAATCACCTGATTTCATAGATTGATTAATCCATGTTGTGTATTTTTTATAACCTTCGCCTAAATCAAAATCATCCGAAAAATAATCAACCAAACCCGTTACTAAACATTTTGGTCTTATTGCTTCCATCATTTTTTCTAATTTATGTCGAGGCATAATGTCGTCCGAATCCATTCGATGGATATAGTCTCCTTTTGAGTATTCATACCCACACCTTAATGCTTGAATTATGCCATCACCCTTTGAATCTATCACGGTTATTTTGGCGTGTTTGTTTGCACAAGATTGAGCTAGCTGAAATGAACCATCATCGCTATGGTCATTTACTGCTATCAACTCCCAATTTTTATAACTTTGGTTTAGAATAGATTCAACACAAGGAATAAAATAGTTCCCTGGATTTTTAAAAGGCATTATTATGCTAATCATTCAAAAAATATGAACCACAATTGTATTAAATTTGTAGGTAAGGACTGGTAATAATTGAAAAATTTACGCTGATTATTTTTACGACCCTAGCCAAAGTATATAAGAGCAGGCCTCAAATCCAGACTTGTCGGTAAAGACTTCACAAAAGTGAAGAAACGTTGGAAGTTCGTGATACTGTGGTGGTCAAATCCTGTTTTTTTGAAATTTTTCAAAAATCCAGTCCTTATTTAAGAGATTACTCCACTACCAACCAAAACATCGTTTTGGTACCACACAGCAAATTGCCCTTTAGCTACTGCTTTCTGTGGTTGATCAAAAAAGATATCTAAACCTTGATTGGTTTTAACCAATGTAGCTTGAAATAGTTTTTGTCTATAACGAATTCTCATTTGATATCCTTTTTCATCTCCAACCAACAATTTATCTGACTGCTTGACCCAATGAATATCCTTATTTTTAATTGCTAAACCCGGCCGATATAGACCTAAATGATCGTCTCCTTCACCAACATATATAGTGTTTGTTTTAGTGTTTGTTTGAATTATAAATATAGGATTAGAATGCCCCCCTATGTTTAGGCCTTTTCGCTGACCAATCGTATAAAAATGTGCTCCATTGTGCTCGCCTACTTTTATACCATCTGCTTCTGAAAAAATATATTCTTGTGAGGGCTTAAGTGGATTGCTAAAGCCTTTCCAATCCCTTGATACTCTAATTACATCACCTTTTTTTTCTTTTAGTTTTTGTTTCAAAAAATCAGGAAGCTTTACCTTGCCAATAAAACATAATCCTTGCGAATCTCTTTTTTCGGCCGTAACTAAATTTTGCTCTGACGCAATCGCCCGAACATCTCTCTTTTTCAGCTCACCAATAGGAAATAATGCTTTAGATAATTGTTCTTGGTTTATCTGACATAAGAAATAGCTTTGGTCTTTGTTTTCATCTAAACCTGCCATCAATTCATAACCATCGTTAGTTTTTCTCTTTCGACAATAGTGACCTGTAGCTACATAATCTGCACCTAAAAGAAGTGCATGATTAAGGAAAGTATCGAACTTAATTTCACGATTACACAAAACATCTGGATTTGGCGTTCTACCATTTTTATACTCATCAAACATATAAGACACTATCCTTTCATAGTACTCTTCACTTAAATCTATGGTATGAAAAGGTATTCCAAGTTTATCTGCTACTAGCAAGGCATCTTTGCTATCCTCCTCCCAAGGACACTCATCGCTTATTGTAACTTCCGTATCGTGCCAATTTTTCATAAAAACACCAATAACTTCGTGACCCTGTTCTTTTAAAAGATAAGCCGCAACAGAAGAATCAACTCCCCCAGATAATCCCACAACTACTTTTGCCATTGGTTAAAATTTACACTTAATTCTACTTAGTTAAAGCACATAATCCAAAACAAAATTACATAGATTAAGATGGTAGTCCAATTTATTATTAACATTTGCATTAATATTAGAATGTGCGTATGAACAAAACAATCGGAGTCTTGGGTGGTGGACAATTAGGTAAAATGCTTTTTGAAGCTGGATCACCTATGAACACAAAATATGTTTTCTTAGAAAACACTGAAAATTGCCCTGCTTCTTTAGTCTGTCAACATCAAATTTTAGGTAGCCTAAAGGATGCCGATAAAATAAAACAATTAGGAGAGTTGTCTGATGTTCTAACCTTTGAAATTGAACATGTAAATGTAAACGCTCTAATTGATTTAGAAGAAACAGGTAAATCTATAATACCAAAACCCCATGTTCTTTCAGTTATTCAAGACAAAGGGCTTCAAAAAGATTTTTATGCAAAACATAATATTCCAACCCTTCCATATAAAATCAGTTCTTCAGAAGAACTAAAATCAACAATAGAATCCTGGACTGAAAAAAAGTTTGTTTTGAAGCACCGAAAAGGAGGATACGATGGTAAAGGTGTACAATTATTGTCCAAAGAAGAATTCCAAAATCTTTTAGCAATTCAAGATGACAGCATTAACAGCAGCGATGGTTATGTAGTAGAAAAAATGGCTGAAGGTGCCATTGAGGTTTCGGTTATTGTGGCAATTGACCAACAACTAAAATCGACGAGTTATGCCCCATGTGAAATGGTATTTGACACAAAATCCAACTTAATGGACTACCTGATAACACCTAGTAGACTAAGCGAACAAGTAAATGCAAGATGTGAGGAAATTGCTAAAGTAACAGTTGAAGCTTTCAAAAGTCCAGGGTTGTTTGCTGTAGAGCTTTTTGTTCAGAAAGACGGAAACATCTATGTAAATGAAATAGCTCCAAGACCTCACAATAGCGGACACCACACTATTGAGTCTTCATATACATCGCAATATGAGCAACTAAACAGAATATTACTCCGTCAACCTTTAGGTGATACGTCACTTATCCAAAGTGCTATAACCTGCAATATAGTCGGTCCTAATAATATCAATGGCCCATATAAACTAGATAATCTAAATCTAGTGTTAAAAATACCTGGAGTTTATGTTCACATGTATGGCAAAACCAATACTTCACCCAATCGAAAACTAGGTCATTGTACTATTTTAGGAACCAATACCCAAGAACTTGAAGATAAATTCAATAGGGTAAAAAAATTATTAACTATAAAAAGCAATTAAATTTGAAAAATCATGGCAGATGTTTTAATAATAATGGGCTCAGATTCAGACTTAAAAATCATGTCTGAAGCTGCTACGTTTTTAGACGATGTAAAAGTTACCTATGACTTAACCGTTGTCTCTGCTCATAGAACACCAGACCGAATGTATAATTATGCTAAAAACGCAAAAAGTAAGGGATACAAGGTGATCATAGCTGGTGCTGGTGGTGCAGCTCACCTTCCTGGAATGGTAGCCTCGCTCACATCTCTTCCAGTAATTGGAGTTCCGGTCAAATCAAAAGCAATGAACGGAACCGATTCGCTATACTCTATTGTTCAAATGCCTCCTGGTATACCTGTTGCTACCATGGCAATAAATGGTGCAAAAAACGCTGGTATTTTAGCCGCTCGAATTCTTGGAATAACCCAACAGAATATTGCAGAAAATTTATCGAAATTTTCAAACGATATGGAAAGTTCAGTTTTGGATAAAGCGAACAACCTCAAACAAAAAGGACATCGCGATTACCTTAAATCCATGTAATGATAAAGGTTGGTGATTGTCTTGTTTCAGAAGACGTAATAGAAAAATCATTCGCATGCAATGTTCAAGCATGTAAGGGAGTATGTTGTATAGAAGGGGATGCTGGTGCTCCTATTGAGCCTAGTGAAATCGAAACAATTCATCAAAACATTAATCAAATTAAAGAGGAAATGGATGAGGATGGTTTAAAAACCCTCCACTCAATAGGTTTTTCTGAGAAAGACCCGTTTGATCAAATGTTAGTTACAACATGTAAACCGAACAAAGAATGTGTGTTTGTGGTTAGAAAGAATGGCATTCTTAATTGTGCTATCGAACTTGCAAATCAGAAAAATGATTTTAACTTTCAAAAACCTATAAGTTGTCATCTCTATCCTGTTCGTGTCGACAAATACAACGAGTTTTACGCCCTAAATTATCACCGATGGAGTATTTGTGCTGACGCTTGTACAAAAGGTGAAATAGAAAACATTAAGGTATATCAATTTGCTCAAAAAGCGTTAGAAAGAAAATTTGGAAAAGAATGGTATGAAGACCTAGAAAAATCTATTAAAGAGTATTTAAATAAAAAATGAGGTTTTCATAAAAGAGTGTGTTCATAATTGCAAGTTTGTGTCTATACTGTGCTATAGTATCACAAATTAAGACTTCATAGAAAATATATTCTTGAACAATTTGCAAAAAACACGTAAAAATAAAAATGCTCGTTCCTGGGAACGAGCATTTTTACAAGATGATGTTTATGATATTAACTACACCCTGTAGTTGTGCCGCAATTTGTACACAAATGACATGTTCCATTTCTAACCAACGCCAAGCTGCCACAATTTGTACAAGGCAAAGCATCCCCAGAAGTACTTTTAGGTTGCTGCAAAGTCAGCCCAGCACTTCCAGAGGAAACAGGAGTTTCAACGGGTTGAGCTACAGGTGTCACAGGGGCTTGTGTCTTTTTTTGCTCAATGATTTTAGCTTTTGCTTCTACTTCACTAGCTGTGGGCTTAATATGAACCAAGTCACTTCTATCTAAATACTCAAAACCAAGTAATCTGAATATATAATCAATAATTGATGTTGAGTTTTTAATATTCGGATGACCTTCAACCATTCCACTTGGCTCAAATCGAGTAAACGTAAACTTGCTCACATATTCATCTAATGGAACACCATATTGAAGTCCAATAGATACAGCAATAGAGAAACAGTTCATTAGAGATCTGAATGTTGCTCCTTCCCTGTGCATGTCAATAAATATTTCGCCTAATGTTCCGTCATTATACTCTCCTGTTCGTACAAACAAGGTTTGGCCACCAACTTTGGCTTTTTGAGTGAATCCTCTTCTTTTCCATGGCAATCGCTTACGCTCAACTATGCTCGATAGTTGACGCATAAACTCTGTACTCTTTGAGTTGTCTAATATTTTTTGAGCGGCCTCCAAAACTTGGTCTTGTGTCAATTGCTCAATACTCATGCCTGCTGCTGCTCCTACGGCAGAATCAACTGCATCAATAGCTTCATCTTCTGTCTCCTCAACATCAGATTTATTACTCAACGGCTGAGATAGCTTACAACCATCTCTATAAAGAGCGTTTGCTTTTGTACCTAATTCCCAGCTCAATTGATAGCAAGATTTAATATCCTCTATTGTTGCCTCGTTAGGTAAGTTTATTGTCTTTGAAATAGCACCAGACAAAAATGGCTGAGCTGCAGCCATCATTTTAATGTGACCATGTGCATGTATGTATCGCTCGCCTTTCTCTCCACATTTATTCGCACAATCAAAAACAGCTAAATGCTCATCCTTTAAGAAAGGAGCACCCTCTACCGTCATCGTTCCGCAAACAAAATCATTAGCTGCAGCAATTTCCTTCTTGCTAAATCCTAGAGCTCTTAGCAAACTAAACCCTTCGGCATTGTATTGGTCAGCTGTAAAACCTAATCTCTCCATCGCCTCTTCTCCAAGCACCCACTGATTAAATGCAAAACTAATTTCAAAAGCTGATGCTAGTCCACTTTCTACCTTCTCTAAATCTTCAGAACTAAATCCTTTAGATCTAAGCGTATCATGATTTATATGTGGTGCATTCTCAAGTGTCGCATGCCCTTTTGCATAATTGACAATCTCATTAATTTCTTCTTCCGAATATCCTAAGTTTCTAAGTGCAAGAGGAACAGATTGATTAACAATCTTGAAGTAACCTCCGCCTGACAGTTTTTTGAATTTGACTAATGCAAAATCGGGCTCAATACCTGTAGTATCACAATCCATAACTAGGCCAATTGTTCCCGTTGGTGCAATTACTGTGGTTTGTGCATTTCTATATCCATACTTCTCTCCCCATTGGACTGCTTTATCCCAAATACCTGTAGCAGAACCCAAAAGATAATCTGGACAATAAGCCGGATCAATACCAACTGGTTTAACGCTTAAACCATCGTATTCATCAAGATTATATGCTGCGTATCTGTGGTTTCTCATCACCCGGAGCATATGTTCCTTATTTTTTTCATATTGATCAAAAGCACCTAAGAAGCTGGCCATTTCAGCTGATGTTGCATAAGCTGTACCTGTTAAAATTGCTGTTACAGCACCACCAATTGCAGTAGCTTCTGGACTATCATAAGGTATTCCACTAACCATTAACACCGAGCCTAAGTTTGCATATCCAAGACCCAAAGTTCGATACTGATATGATAATTCTGCAACCTCTTTACTTGGGAATTGTGCCATTAAAACTGAAATTTCTAAAACAACAGTCCATAGTCTTGATGCATACTCTATTGCTTTAACATCCAGCGTTTGGTCCTTCTCGTTATAATATTTTCTTAGATTTAATGAGGCTAGATTACATGCTGTGTTGTCTAAAAACATATACTCCGAACAGGGGTTTGATGCGTTAATTGGACCACCCTCAGGACAAGTGTGCCACTCATTAATTGTTGTATCGTACTGCACTCCAGGGTCTGCACACGCCCATGCAGCAAATGAAATATCATCCCATACTTGCTTTGCTGGCACGCTACTAATTGGTTTTCCAGTTGTTCTTGAAATTAAATCCCACTCACCATCATTTTTTAAAGCCTCAAAAAACTTATTTGGGATCCTTACAGAGTTGTTTGAGTTTTGACCAGAGACTGTTGCATAAGCCTCTCCCTCGTAAGAAGAGCTATACCCAGCATCAATTAATGCCTTTACTTTTTTCTCTTCATCTTTCTTCCAATTGATAAACTCCATTATTTCTGGGTGATCCAAATCAAGGCACACCATTTTGGCTGCTCTCCTAGTAGTTCCTCCAGATTTTATAGCTCCTGCAGCTCTATCACCAATTTTAAGAAAACTCATCAGTCCGCTTGAATTTCCACCGCCGCTTAGTTTTTCATTAGCTCCCCTAATTGAGGAAAAGTTTGTTCCAACACCCGAACCATACTTGAAAATACGAGCTTCTCTGACCCATAAATCCATGATACCGCCTTCGTTAACCAAATCGTCATCTACAGACAAAATAAAACAAGCATGTGGCTGAGGTCTTTCATATGCAGATGTGCTTTTTTTAGTTTTTCCTGTTATTGGATCAACATAGCTATGACCTTGAGGTTTACCAGTTATTCCGTACGTGTTGTGAAGTCCCGTATTAAACCATTGTGGGCTATTGGGTGCAGCCATCTGACCAAGGATGCTATACACCAATTCGTCGTAAAATACGTTTGCATCTTTCTTGGATGCGAAATATCCATATTTTTCACCCCAAGTCTTCCAACAGTCTGCAAGTCTATGAGCAACTTGTTTGACAGACGTTTCAGATCCTAATGAGCCGTCTGGTTGTGGGACACCTGCCTTTCTAAAATATTTTTGAGCTAAAATATCCGTTGCTACTTGTGACCAATCTTTTGGTACCTCAACATTTTCCATTTTAAACACTTCATCTCCTGCAGGATTTTTAATAACAGAAGTCCGATACTCATATTCATATAAATCCGTTGGAGCTACTCCATCTTTAGTATTGAAACGCTTAAATTTTAATGCATTTTTGTTGTACGCTGTTTTTTTGGTCATTTTTCTAGTTTTTGGTCGTTACGTTTAATTTTAAAATCAACTCAATTTTTTTATAGTGAGTTTTGACTCAAAAGTATACTCTAAAAATGACTCTTAAAATGTGGTGTTTTCCACACTCCAACATTAAACTTTTTCAGTTGACTTATTTTTAAGAGATTTGCACTGTTGATAAGATAAAATCACAAAAAAATTTAACTGTAATTGAAAACTGTTGTTGTTCACAACACCTCTTTTCGCAATCATAAGACTATTAGTATTTTAGAACAAATATCCTTCTGTCAGAAAAAGAAAAAGAAAATGATTTCTATTCTTATAGACCCTGACAAAGCAACTGAAAAACAAATTGATAAATTAATCGGTCACCCAGATTTCATCAATGTAGATTTCATATTTGTTGGAGGTAGTTTAGTTACCGATGGTAATATGAGTAATTGTATTCACCTTATCAAACAAAGAACCAATAAGCCTGTGATTATCTTCCCAGGCAGTCCAAACCAAATTGATGTTCAAGCTGACGGGATATTATTGCTGAGTTTAATCAGTGGTCGGAATTCTGATCTGTTAATTGGAAGACATGTTGAGTCATCTCATAGACTAAAAGAATCTGAATTAGAAATACTCCCTACAGGCTATATTCTATTGGATGGTGGAAGAACAACAACCGTCTCATATATTAGCAACACAACACCCATACCTCAGGACAAACCAGGCATCGCTGCAGCAACTGCACTCGCCGGTTGTCAACTAGGACATAAAGTCATTTATCTTGATTGTGGTAGCGGAGCAAACCAACACGCCTCCGAAAGACTAATTCAGTGTGTAAAGAACGAAATCGATGTACCGCTTATAGTCGGTGGGGGTATCAAAACACAATATGATGCTGAAAAAGTATTTAAGGCTGGTGCAGATATAGTTGTTGTTGGAAATCACTTAGAGAAAAATCCTTATTTCCTCTCTGAGTTAGTTGCGGCAAAGCACAACAGCTAATCGTTCTCTAAAGTTCTCTAAACAGACTCCAACTCAAAAAGTGTTATTTCAGGCAAGAAACCAAATCTACCTGGGTAACCCAAATACCCAAAACCCCTGTTGACATATAAATGTTGATCGTTTTCGGTATACATGTCAACCCATTCTGGATACTGGTATTTAACAGGACTCCACTTGTAGTGTTTGCTGTCAATCCCAAATTGCATTCCGTGTGTGTGTCCTGAAAAAGTAGCTTTAATAGATGGGTTTTTGTTAAGTATTTCTGCACGCCAATGGCTAGGGTCATGGGATAACAGCAGTTTATTTTTAACGTTTTCAACCCCCTTTATCGCCTTGTTTAAATCTCCATATTTAGGAAACCTTCGGTGTGCACTCCAATTCTCCACACCAAGAATAGCTAATTCTTCGCCATCTATTTTTATAACATGGTGATCGTTAACAAGAAGGTGCCAACCCAAATCTTGGTGATGATTTTTTAGCCTCATCAAGTTTTCGCTTTTTGTAACTCCGTCTCTATTAGGCCACCTTACATAATCGCCGTAATCATGGTTTCCTAAAACTGAATAAGAACCTAGTCTGGCACTTATCTCACTAAACATCTCCTTAAAACCATCAAATTCATCAGCTGAATTGTTAACCAAATCACCTGTGAAGAAAAACAAATCTGGCTTTAAGTCATTAATCATGTTTACACCTTTTTGAACGCTGCTTTTGCTCCAAAAGCTTCCTGAATGGATGTCTGAAATTTGAACCAATCGAAGGCCATCAAATGACTTTGGTAAACCTTTAATTGGTAACTTTCTTCTTTTTATGGTATAATTATGTGCCCCGCTTGCTATTCCATAAATTAAAGTACCAAATAATGTACTAGCTGTTAAAAAACCCGCAGTAACTATAAATTCTGACCTTGAAATATTTTTAGCGGTGTCTGATTTTATAACTTGCCCAGAAGTAAAGCGAACTAATCTAACTAAGTCATCTGTGAGCATGAAAAAGAGCCAGATAAACTTGACCAAAAAAAGACCTATCAAAGAACTACTTATAAAAATAAAATAATTGTTTTTTGGTGATTCAGGAAACCAGACAACTCTTACTAAAACTAAAGCCAACAAAAAGAAAGGAATAGCCCAATAAAGAAAGTGAGCTAATCCTCTATATGCTGGAAACCATTTTTTTACAACAACCTTAAATCCTTGAAAAACATACAAATCTATTGCGAAAACAATCGCAAGAAACAAGATGATCGCTAATACTCTTTGCATTAATTTTTTAGTGTAGTCTAGTGCAATATTATTCATTTTAAAAGCACATTTTTTATCACCTTTCACAAATGTGACAATTCATGGATCTGATTACTTGTTATTTGTAAGGAGAAATACTGAATAATTTTATGACAATTGAAAAACAAATCAAACAAAAACAATTTAAGAACAAAACTGAAAAGGCAATTGTAAACATCGCATCTACACATAGTTACTTTTCGTCTAAAGTTAACGGTGTTTTGAAAACTCACTCCGTATCTAGTCAGCAATTTAATGTGCTCAGAATCATCAAAGGGCAACACCCTAAACCTGTTTCAATCGGAGATATAACCTCTCGGATGATTGACAAAATGTCAAATACATCGCGCTTGATTCGCCGATTAGAAAAAAAGGATTTAGTGCAAAAGGTAAATAATCCTTTTGATGGTCGTCAAATTAATGTTTTTCTAACATTGCGAGGAACTTAAATTCTTGAAAAGTTAAACGTATTGGTTAATAACGTTGTAAATGACCATAGCCATTTATGTAAAGAAGAACTAATAGAGCTTAACCGCCTTTTGGATAAAATCCGAACAGAATAATTATTCGTCCACCACAATTTGAGCCTCCTCTTTATGAACCACCGAAAAATATCCTAAACCTCCATTACTAATATTGTTATTAGGGTTTGCTGGCGGTGGGTCAAAGGGTGTTCCGCTTCTTCCTTGTTGTGCCTCAATGTCAAATATATATTTAAAGTGTTTTTCGCTGATTGCATATTGTTCAATCCTTACCGTATCTCCAGGTTCAACTGTAAAAGGAAATGGACGAGGTGTTTTACCTTTACTCAATTCTGAAGCTATGTTGTTGATATCAAAATCTTCATTTAAAAACGAAACGCTTCCAAATTCATCGTTGTCTAAATTTGACCCAAAATCATCCTTAAGTGTGTCATTTCTGTATGCTTTAAAAAGATAATAATCTCCCTTTTCTACTCTTTCTCTCCCTTGAATAAAAACATAATATCCCTCTTCAATAAAGCCATTGTTTTCGGGCAAATAATATGATGCGATTGTGTCTATTGGAAAAGCCAAAGGAGCTTGTTCGGTTGCTAAATATTCTTCACCATCATACTTTACTGACAACGTATATGTCTCACCCGGCAAACATTGCTGAGAAAACTCAGTCTTGTAATATCCGCTGTCGGTATGAATTAGGTTCACATCTGTACCGTCGGTTCCAACAATAGAAACATCAGCAGAAGCAACAAAAGCTATAGTGCTTTGATCAAAATAAGGTTGAGACATGGTTAAACGAATTTCCCAAGGCTCTAATTGTGAAGTGATTTGACCTTCAACTACAATCGTGGGATCACTAGAGGGTATTTCCAATTCAACTATTCTCTCACAAGCTGACAATACTATTGCAAAGCCTAATATTAAATTAAATTTCTTCATAATAATCAATTCTTAAAATTCAAAGTTCCAAGTTATTGCAGGTATCATTCTAAATAACGTAGTTTGGAATGCTGCCGTATTACCTACTATTGCATCAGGGTTTTTCTCTAAGTCTTCAGTCTCTACTGTTCTGAAGTATATGGCATATGGGTTATCTCTATTGTATAGATTATAGATTGAAAAATTCCAATTGCTTTTAAACCTTTTGTCTGGTTTTTCTTTTGATTTTAATGTAACTCCAATATCTGCTCTATGATAAGCTGGTATTCGATAATTATTGCGAACTTGGTCGTATTCTGCATTCCATTTTTCACCGTAATAATACTTACTTATTGGAGTAGTAAATGGTTGACCGGAAGAATAAACAAACGATGCAGTAGCTAATAACCTTTTTGAAAACTTTTGAGTAAAGACCAATGAAAGGTTATGGCGTCTATCAAAGTTTGCAACATAGGGATCTCCACCGCTAATGCCCTCTATTTGTCTCATGGTTTTAGCCCAAGTGTAAGATATGAATCCAGACGACTTTCCTTCGGTTTTAGCTACATAAAATTCTGCACCATAGGCCCATCCTTTGCCCAACAAAAGCTCTCCGTCTAAATTCTCATTAAAGGCTATTTGAGCGTTATCTCTGTAGTCAATTTGTTGATCCATCCATTTGTAATAAATCTCCATAGAAGTCTCTAACCCGATATCGAAATTTTTGAAAATACCCAGTGCAACCTGATCCGCTTTTTGTGGCTTGATGTTTTTGTTAACACTAAACCATTGATCTGTTGGGAAAGCTGACGCCGTATTAGAAGCTTGTTGAATATATTGAAATGTTCTGTTGTAAGAACCTTTTAAAGCAAGAGTTGAGGCTAAATTGTAGCTAATGGATGCTCTTGGCTCTAAACCAATATAGGTGTTGTAGAAATCTCCATTTGAGAAAGAGTCTTTAACTGTTAAAGCTGAAATCGGTTCATTGGTCTGTGGGTCCTTAGTGTAAACAAATTCTGACCCTCCTATA
The DNA here is from genome assembly GCA_024645005.1 of Bacteroidota bacterium. Taxonomy (GTDB): domain Bacteria; phylum Bacteroidota; class Bacteroidia; order NS11-12g; family UBA9320; genus UBA9320. Next base: position 4,654 of record JAHEGS010000049.1, on the reverse strand, counting down.
TTAGAAAAAGAGCTAACTCTTAGTCCATACCTCATATTCAACCTTTTACTGTGCGTATACTCATGATCGATATATAACCCATTTTCAAGTGCTTTCTTTTTCTCTAACTGAATATCTTGAAATATTGCTCTCGAATCTTCATTGTTAGCAGAGAATAAGCCCGGATTAAATCTATGATAAGTTACCTGTCCTCCAAAATTTAACTTACTGTTCGGATTCAAATAATTCGTCCAGTCAGATTTTATATAAATATCGTTTATGGCTTGATCAAGACCAAAGCTGGCGTTTTCTGCGAATTTTATATCAAAGCCATAATTGAAATCGCTATAAACAAGAGAAGTATTTACGAACATCTTTTCGTTTACTAGATGGTTCCATCTCAAGGTTGCTGTGGCATTACCCCAATTAATTTTGAACAGCTGACTCAGACCCAATACATCTCTACCGAAATATCCGCTTACATAAAGTCGATCTTTGTCACTTAACTCATAATTAGCTTTCATATTCAAGTCGTAAAAATACAATTTACTCTCTCGAACACTTCGATCTGATGAAAGGGGTAGAAATACATCAGCATAACTACGCCTTCCCGCAATCATAAAACTTGATTTATCTTTAACCAACGGACCCTCTAGAGTTAACCTACTCGATATTGTTCCAATTCCGCCAATAGCAGAAAATCGTTTAGCATTTCCATCTCTCATTTTGATATCAACTATGGAAGATAGTCTTCCGCCATACTTTGCGGGTATACCCCCCTTGTAGACTTCAAGATCTTTTACAGCATCTCCGTTAAAAACACTGAAAAAGCCCAACAAATGAGAAGCATTATATACGGTTGCCTCATCTAGTAGTATCAGGTTTTGATCTTGCGATCCACCTCGAACATTAAAGCCAGAGTTTCCCTCTCCAGCAGACTGAATACCTGGCAACAAAGTAATTGTTTTTAGGATGTCAACCTCCCCAAAAATCACAGGTATTTCCTTAATTTTTGCGGTTTCCATTTTCACTACACTTATCTTTTTATTTTCAACCTTCTTTTCTAAAGATTTAGCACTCACAATGGCTGGACCAATAACATTTGCTTTTGCCACAAGCTCAATGTTAATTGTTTTGTTTTGATCTAAATCAACAGTCTTAACTACGTCATCAAAACCAAGATACTTATACGTAATTGTATATTTTCCCTTTTCAAGCGACAAAGAATAAAAACCATACTCATTGGTTATTGCACCTCCGCCTGATTCAACAAGAACAGTTGCTCCCAACAAGGTTTCCCCATTAGCGGCATCTTTTACCCTACCGCTAATGGTGTACTCTTGAGCAAAAAGCGTCGACTCGCAAAGTAGCATAACAACAAGTAATAAAGAAACCTTAACTATGTTAATCATTGTGTTTTTTAAAATTAAAGCCACGAAATTATAACACAATTTCGATCTACATTGTTTACTCGTCGAGTATAAAGCAGGTTTGGTCTTATTCAAAAAGAAAATGACATATTTGTTGCAATTCATGGAAGTATACCTGCTTTTTATCATTGGCTTTGTTCTGCTAATTAAAGGTGCAGATTGGCTTGTAGCTGGTTCCGCAGCCATTGCTAAAAAAAACAATGTCTCCAACTTAGTTGTAGGCTTAACTATCGTTTCTATGGGAACTAGTATGCCCGAACTTGTTGTAAATGTCTTAGCAAGTTCGAAAGATGCCTCACAAATTGCAATCGGTAATATTCTTGGATCTAACATAGCTAACATATGGCTTATTTTGGGTGTTGCTGCTTTTATCTACCCCATTAAAATTAAGGAAAGTACTGTTTTTTCTGAAATACCATACTCCATCATAGCCTTGTTATTGGTGGCTTTTTTAGCAAATTCTAATTTTTGGGGCTCACACCCAAACTCAATTAATCAAATTGATGGAATACTATTAATGATCTTTTTTGGGCTTTTTGTAGCCTACATTATACATCTTGCAAAAAATGGAAAGGCTGATGTGCTTGATGAAGTGCTGGATGAGGAAATAACAACTGGAAAATCAATTATAATGGTTTTTCTAGGGATGGCAGGTTTGTTTTTTGGAGGTCAATGGGTAGTGAATGGTGCTATTGTTACAGCAAGTCATTTGGGTTTAAGCGAGGCCTTTATTGGGCTAACAATTGTAGCTATTGGAACTTCACTGCCAGAACTCGTCACCTCTGCAATGGCAGCATACAAGAAAAATACAGATATTGCAATGGCGAACGTTATAGGGTCTAACATTTTTAATTTACTATGGGTTTTAGGTATTAGTGCAATTATTAAACCTGTAGAATTTGACCCAAAGCTCAACATAGATGTTCTTATATTGCTAGGTGCTAGCTGCCTAATTCTATTCAGTCTTGTAACAGGTAGAGTTAAAAATCAAATAGGCAAACCAACCAGTATTCTGTTTTTAGTTTTATACGTTGCTTACGTTGTTTTTCTTCTTTATAGGGGTTAATGGCTACAAGTCCATCACAACTTGACAAACTGTTTCTCCAACGGCTTTTAGCGTTTTCTTATCAATCGTTTCCATGTTATCCTTATGAGTGTGCCAAAAATCACCAAAACCTGTGTTTTGACTCACGTCATAATGGATGATATCTAACGTAGGTATTCCAATAATCTGATTTATAAATAAGTGGTCGTCAACTAATTGACCTCCTTGATAGTTTACAAAATATTGTCCATGACCAAGTTTATTAGCTGTATTCCAAACTTTTTTGACATAGGGCTGAGCATACATCCACGAATTTCCCTCGATTGCAAAAACCGCATTTGAAGGACCAACCATATCAAGTAAAATTCCAAATCGTGCTACATAGTTTTTTACATGAGGCGTCTTGGACCAATGTTGAGACCCTAAGCACCATGTATTCGCTGCTCCTTGAGAGTCTCCCATGTCTTCTGCATCGAAAAACACAATATCAACTCCAGCATCTGGTCTTTGTTTTTGAAATTGACGGGCTACCTCAATTAAAACTCCAACACCGCTTGCTCCATCATTTGCCCCATCTGATGGTTCTGTTGGTCTCTCTTTATCTTGGTCAGCCATCGGCCTTGTGTCCCAATGAGCACACAATAAGACTCTCTTTTTTTGTGACAAATTAAAACTGCCAATAATATTTTTAATTGGTATTTGTTGATTTAGGTGGTTTTCTACTGTTCCGTATTGTGTAAATGCGGTATCACAAAATTTAGACAGTTTTCTTTCTAAATATATGGCTGTCTTATCGTGAGCCGCACTACCTGGAACACGCGGACCAAAATCGACTTGTCTTTGTATATAATTGAATGCACTATCCGCATTAAACTGAGCAACAATAGGTGTATTTTGCTCTTTTGTTTTTTGCTTTTTGTGGCTGTTATTTTCACAACCTAAAAACACCACAGAAACAATAGATAAAAAAACAAGGTAAAAAATGCACTTTTTCATTTTAGTTAACCCTGTATGTACTTCCGTTTTTGTCATCCATAATCTCTATTCCCGATTCTTTTAATCGATCTCTAATCTTATCTGCTGTTTCCCAATCTTTATTTGTTTTTGCAGTATTTCTGATTTCAAGAACAAGATCCATTACACCATCCAGGGTATGGTTGTTTTCAGATTTCTCAGGAACAAAACCTAATATTTCAAAAACAAAAGTCTTAAAAGTAGTTTTTAAAATTTTTAAATCATCATTATCAATTTTAGATCGATTTGACACTATCTCATTAATCCACTTAACTGCTTCAAAAAGGGTAGCAATCACCTGGGGTGTCGACAAATCATCATTTAACTGACCATATAATTTATCTTTCCAAGCAGAAACATCATAATCGCTGTTAGGTGAGGGTTTTAATTCTTCAAGGCTTTTTACTCCGTTCATTAAACGCTGAAAACCTTTTTCTGCGGCCTTAAGGGCTTCATTGCTAAAATCTAAAGTGCTTCTGTAATGTGCTTGCAAAAGAAAAAATCGCAATGTCATCGGAGAATAAGCCTGATCTAATAAGTGGTGATTCCCATCAAATAATTCATGAATAAGTATGCCATTATCCAAGCTTTTTGCCATTTTTTGACCATTAACCGTAATCATATTGTTGTGTAGCCAATATTTTGCAGGATTGGTGTGGTTGCATGCTTTGCTTTGAGCTATTTCGCTTTCATGGTGTGGAAATAAAAGATCCATCCCCCCTGCATGAATATCAAACTCCTTACCTAAATATTTTTCACTCATAGCACTACACTCAATGTGCCACCCCGGAAATCCAACTCCCCATGGGCTGTTCCACTTCATAATGTGCTCAGGAGAAGCTTTCTTCCACAAGGCAAAATCGTTTGGGTTTTTCTTTTCCCTTTGTCCTTCAAGCGATCTTCTGTTCTCTCCAGCTCCTGCAATCAGGTCTTCGATTTTTCGACCACTTAAGTTGCCATAATCATGCGTTTCGGCGTATTTAATCACATCAAAATAAACTGAACCATTTTTTTCATAAGCAAATCCATTTTTTATAATCTCTTGAATCATTTCAATTTGCTCAATGATGTGTCCACTTGCTCTAGGCTCAATACTTGGAGAAATAACATTAATGCTTTTAAGAGCTTCATGATACGAGTTGGTGTAACGCTGAACAACCTCCATGGGTTCAACATTATCTAACTT
>JAHEGS010000103.1 GCA_024645005.1 Bacteroidota bacterium | reverse complement strand
CTTCAACAAGCCGGTCAGTTCGTTGAGGTCATCGAGGAGCGCCAGGGCTTGAAAGTGGGATGTATCGAAGAGATTGCCTACGAGCAAGGCTTCATTGATGCGGATCAGCTTAAACAAATTGCTGAGCAACTCGTGAAAAGCGGCTATGGAATGTATTTAAAACACGGTTTGAAATGAATAGACCATCAATAATTGAGCTTCCTCAGATAGCAGATCCAAGAGGCAATCTAACTTTCATAGAAAGCGAAAATCACTTTCCATTCAATATCAAGAGGGCTTTTTGGACGTATAATGTGCCAAGCGGCAAGAGAAGAGGAGGCCATTCATACAAGAAACAGAATGAATTGATTATTGCTTTATCCGGATCTGTTGATATAGTTACAGTGGATGAAGCGGATATAGTCACTAGCTTTAGACTAGACAGGCCGAATTTTGGACTTTTTATTCCGCCTCGCGTTTGGAGACGAATGGAGTTTTTTAGCGGTAATGCATTTTGTCTGCATTTGAGTGATATGGAGTATAATTCAAGCGATTATGACAGAAGCGAAAGACGGTAGAACAACTTCAGTTCGAGATGTCAGACTTGTTTCTTTACCTCGTATAGATATTGAAAGTGGTTCTATAACTGCAATCAATTCAGGGACAGACGTTGAATTCAATATTAAAAGAGTGTATTACTTATACGACGTGCCTAACAGATCAGATCGCGGAGCACATGCTCACAAAGAGTTATTTCAATTGATTTTAGCGGCATCAGGATCTTTTGAAGTTGAACTCGATGATAGTGTCGAAAAGAAGTCATTTATTTTGCGTCAGCCAGATGAAGGATTACTCATTCCTCCCGGGCTTTGGAGGGATTTAAAGCAATTTAGTGGAGGTGCAATATGTTTAGTTTTAGCAAGTTTAGAGTACAATGAGTCAGATTATATTAGAGCTAAACAAGAATTTTTAAAATATAAAAAAGGATGAAAATATTAATCGCAGGGGCCGGTGGCGCTCCATCTGAAGGTGTAATTGACTCATTATTTAAAGATCCAAAGGGGGACGAAATCATTGGTATGGGAAGTGAGCCAACTGATTTGGCGTTGTCTAAAGCAAAGAGAAAATATTTGGTTCCTTATGCTGACAACACAAATTACAAGGAAGCCCTGCTAAACATTTTAAAGCTAGAAAAGCCCGACTTGATTCATTTTCAAAATGACCTTGAAATTTTTGAGGCCTCTAAGATTAGAAATGAGATTGAGGCAACAGGAACTAAAATTTTCATGCCACCCCACGAGGTAATAGACACCTGCGTAAATAAGTATAAATCTTATTTGAAGTGGTCTGAAGCTGGTTTGGAGGTTCCTCAAAACATTTTCTTGAAGAATGAAGAGGATCTTAAAGAGGCCTTTTCAAAACTTGGCGATTCAGATGGCAAAATATGGTTAAGGGCCTCTTCAATAGGGGGAGGTGGAAAAGGAGCGCTGCCAACAAATGATTTTGAATTTGCGAAACGATGGATTGAGCAGTTTGACGGTTGGAACGATTTTGTAGCTGCAGAAATGTTAACTAAGGATACAGTCACGTGGCTAAGTATCTGGCACGAGGGTGAGTTGGTTGTAGCACAAACGAGAGCTAGAAACGGTTGGACACATGGCAACAGGACTCTTTCGGGGGTAACCGGTGTTACAAAAGTAGGCCAAACTGTATCAAACGATGAAGTAACAAAAGTTGCACTTGATTCCATAAAAAGTATTGACTCAAAACCACATGGAATCTATGGTGTGGACATGGCTTATGATCGAACAGGTATTCCTTGCCCTACAGAGATAAACATTTCAAGGTTTTTTACAACCATCAAATTTTTCACTGAGGCGGGATTAAATATGCCTTGTATTTTTAAAGATATAGCCTTGTATAATGAATTCCCTTCATTGTCCAAAAAAATAAATCCGCTAGAAAACGATTTACTTTGGCTGCGAGGCATGGATACTTTACCACTGTTGTCTTCAGTTTCAGAATTGGCAAATAATTTTAATATAATATGATTCTGCTAACAGGGACAGGTGGATTTATAGGCAAGCATTTGGTAAAATTCATTACTAATCAGTATCCCCATTTTGAATTGGTTGCTCTAACCAATTCAAAATTGAAAGACGTACACTGTATTTCCCATGATAATTACGTTTATGATGTATCAAATTTTCCCGATACTATTGTTAATCGTATAGAGGTTGTAGTTCATTTAGGCGCATTCATTCCGAAATCAAGAATGGAGTCTAATGATATTGTAAAGTGTAACGGAAATATTCGTAGCACAGAGTCTCTCATGAAGTTAGATTTTCCATCATTGAAAAAGGTAATATTCATAAGTTCAATTGATGTTTACGATAATACGAATAAAGTTATTGATGAAAATACAGCTACTTTGCCTAGTACATTATATGGTTGGTCTAAGTTGTATTGTGAAAAGATGGTTCAATCTCGTTGTGATGCTCTAAATATAGAGAGCGCCATACTTAGATTGGGCCATGTCTATGGCCCTGGAGAAGAATACTATCAAAAATTAATGCCGGTCACAATGAAAACAATTCTTGCCGGCCAATCACCAATCGTTTTTGGTGACGGATCTGATTTAAGATCCTTTATTTATGTGGGTGATGTGGCTAGAATAATCACTGCTGCAATTGAAAATCCAATTGATGACAACATAATAAATATTGTACATCACGAGTCTTACACAATTCTTGAGATTGTTCAGAAAATCATAGCAATTTCTAAGAAAAACATTTCAATTCATTTTAAAGCGGGATCTTCCTTAAAGCGGAATTTGAGGTTTGATAATAGTAGACTAAGAAAAGAACTATGTCCTTCATTGACTAATATTGATGAGGGCTTGAATTTTGAATGGCAGCATATTTCAGAAAATGAATAAGATTATTTTTGATTTAGACGGCACTCTGTTAGATAGTAGAAAAAGACTACATACCCTATTTAATGATCTTGTTCCTGAACTAAATCTTAGTTTCAAAGAATATTGGGACATCAAGATGACAGGAACTAGCCACAAGGAATTGATAAATTCTAAAATACGGGAATCTTCAAGGTTTAATTATAAGGTATTTCATGATAATTGGATGCACCTTATAGAAAGTCCTGAATACCTAGCCATTGACGAACCATACAACAAAAGTATAGACGTACTTGAAGCATTAAAGTACAAAGGAATCAAAATGTATCTTTGTACGGCTCGTCAAAAACTTTCTGGTGTTGAGCAACAATTAGAAGAATATAACTTGACAAGTTATTTCGAGGATCTTTACGTAACGGAGCAGAAAAAAACCAAAAAAGAGTTATTAGATAATAATATTAATTGGAGTGGCTCTTTTTTTATAGGGGATACTTCTCAAGATATTCAATTAGCGAAATCCTATGATGGAGTTTCAATTGCCGTTACAAGTGGCTTTCGTTCAGGGGAATATTTAAGTCGTTTTAATCCAGATTACATAATTAAAAATATTTATCAATTAATCAAACTAGTATAGCATGAATGAAACCTTTAAGAATAAAGTAAAGAAGTCACAAAGTTTCTACAATGAAGAATTTCTTGATTTTGATTATAAATTGAATCAATTTAATCATAAAACCTTATCTAAATATTTTAAAGGTGATTCCTGTCTTGAGTTAGGTCCTGCCTTAGGTCAGATGACAAGATTTCTAGTTAAGGATTTTAAACAAGTTGATATTGTTGATGGTTCGGAATATTTACTTAATCAGGTGCCGGAATACAATAATGTCCGTAAGTATCATAGTTATTTCGAGGAATTTATCCCAACTACTAAGTATGAAACCATCATAATGAGCCATGTTCTCGAACACATAGAGTATCCGGTGGAAGTGTTAAAAAGAATTAAACACTGGGTTTCCAAAGACGGTGTGATCATAATTTCTGTACCTAATGCAGAATCTATACATCGAAAGGCAGCGGTTCATATGGGGCTTTTAGATAGTGTTTATGAGCTAAATGAGAGGGACCATCAATTGGGTCACTATAGAGTTTATGATCTTGAGTCACTAATCAGAGATGTTTCGAACGCTGGTTTTACTGTATTGCATTCTGGGGGGATTTTTCTTAAGCCTTTGTCTAATGGACAAATAGAGCAAAATTGGACTGATTCTATGATAAACGCGTTTTACGAGTTGGGAAAAGATATGCCCAGAAATTGTGCTGAAATTTTTGTGGTTTTAAAAAATAAATAAGAGAATATGAATTACATTCCTTACAAAGTTAAAGATATGTCATTGGCCGATTGGGGCCGCACGGAAATTAGAATTGCTGAAGCTGAAATGCCAGGACTTATGGCACTTCGTGAGGAGTTTGGTCCTAGCAAGCCGTTGAAA
>JAHEGS010000039.1 GCA_024645005.1 Bacteroidota bacterium | reverse complement strand
CTGGAGTGGCATATCCTTCTGAGCTACTTGCTGAATGCCAATTATTTGGGTCGTAAATATTATTCTCATAGTTTATCCGTTCTAAGCTTACACCGTTATAATCATTTAGTAGATTAAAATGCTGATCTTCATTATAAGAAACGGAGTCCAATAAAAAATCAGATTGACATAAACTCAAAATACCTTCTGTATTATTCATGGGGGCCTGTTTAGCCTTCGATGGATTTGTACTGTCTGAAGCCAGAAAAATATCAATATAGTTTGCAGAGGAAGTCTTGAAATCAAGATCTAAAGAAATTTGCCATTCTGTTTCTAAAACGGATTGACTTGGTGTACTGATGTAGAACTCGTCTGATGTTGTTGTAATATTAGATCGAAGTTTGCCTTCTTCAATAATGAATTTGTCAAGATTTCCGATCCATTGGGGATTGGTCAACAAATCATTATCCGAGAAATCTTCGTTGAACTGTCCCGCAGAGTTTAAGTGAAAAATAATTAATAAAACAGTAAAAGTGAAGATTAAAGGAGTAAAGTCTTGGATTTTTGTAAGAGGATTCATTGGACAAATTTATGAATTAATGCACTTTTACAATCAAGTATATAGCCTGAGTCATCATACAAAAACTATTTTTGTTACATACAAAAAATTAGACCTATATGAAAAACATCTTATTTCTAGACATAGAAACGGTGCCACAACATGAGAATTATCAATCATTAGATGATAGGTGGAAAAAGTTATGGGATAGAAAGGCTAATCAAATAGCAAAGAATGAGGAAACTCCAAAAGAACTTTATCCAAGAGCAGGAATTTATGCAGAGTTTGGTAAAATTATCTGTATTTCAGTTGGGTTTATAAACGATGATGGAAATGGTCGTGAATTTCGTATCAAGAGTTTTTATGGTGAAAATGAATTTATCGTGTTAGAAGAATTTTGTGCTTTACTTCAGCATAATTATAATCCCAAGTCGCATTTTTTATGTGCTCATAATGGCAAAGAATTTGATTTCCCTTATTTGAGTAGAAGAATTCTTATTAATGGGATAAAGATGCCAGATATGCTTGATTTAGCTGGCAAGAAACCATGGGATGTAAAACATCTGGATACAATGAATTTATGGAAGTTTGGAGATTTCAAGAACTACACATCTTTAGACCTTCTTTCAGCAGTATTTGATCTTCCTTCATCCAAAGATGATATAGATGGGAGTAAAATATTTGATGTTTATTATAAGGAAAATGATTTAGAGCGGATTAGAGCGTATTGTCAAAATGATGTTGCTGCACTGGCGAGCATATATTTGCATATGGTTAATCAACCACCCTTAAAACCAGATGAAATAAAATTAGTATGATAAAGGCCATTTCACCAGATAATTGGGAAGAGTATGAATTAATCGATTCGGGTAACGGGATGAAGTTAGAGAAGTTTGCAGGTCAAATTCTTTCTAGACCAGAACCACAAGCTATCTGGAATCAGCGAATGTCATCTAAAGAGTGGAATGACATGTTAACCGCCTCTTTTGCTCAAGAAGGAAGTCACAAAGGAGTTTGGAATCATGTTAGTAAACTTAGACCTTGGTATATTCATTACAACTTATCTGACCAACGGATAAAAATGAAACTTAATTTTACCCAGTTTAAGCATGTGGGAATATTCCCAGAACAGGCAGCTAATTGGGATTATATTTATAAAAAATCAAAGGTTTTCAATGGCAAAGGAAGTGTTCTCAATTTATTTGCTTATACGGGTGGTGCGTCTCTCGCCGCAAAAGCGGCAAATATGGATGTGGTTCATGTAGATTCAATAAAGCAAGTAGTCAGTTGGGCTAATGAAAATCAAGGTCATAGTAAGTTAAAAGGAATCAGATGGGTGGTTGAAGATGCTTTAAAATTTGTCAGTCGTGAGGTTAAACGAGGGAAAAAATATCAAGGAATTATTTTAGATCCTCCTGCATATGGTATAGGAGCAAAAGGGGAACGCTGGAAACTTGAGCAGAAGTTGGGGACTTTACTAGAACAAGTTGCTCAGATTTTGGCACCTAAGGGCTTTTTGGTATTAAATGTGTATTCTCTTGGACTATCACCTTACCTTATTCAGAATCTTATGAACGATTATTTTGGAGATAGGAATTTTGAGATATCAGAATTGTGCCTGAACTCAAGAACAAATCAAATCTTGCCTTTGGGTATAGTTGCAAGAATATGACTTCAATAGGAGATATAATCTATCAACCTTTTGTGAAATCATTAATTTTGTATAACTAATGTTGAGGTATTTTAGTTCTATCATAGCACTTTTTATAGTGACGATTTCTATAGCACAAGGGCCTACAGTCCCTGCTTCAAATATTGTAATTGCTCAGACTTCGTGCACAGAGACTAATGTCTCATGGACCAATGGAAATGGAGTTTCACGAATTGTAATAGCCTCTCAAAGTTCAACGATTTCATCTTACCCTGTAAAGAATACCTACTATCTAGCCTCAGATAGTTTTGGAAATGGAAGTACAATTAGTGGAAGTGAATTTATAGTCTATAATGGTATAGGTTCTTCGGTAACCGTTAAAAAACTAGATCCAAATCAAACTTATTTTTTTTCGGTTTTTGAATATAACGGGTCTGGATTGGTATTTGATTATTTAAATTCAAATTATCCCGAGACTAGTATAAAAACAGAGAGCCTTTCAATTGATTACACTATGAGTGACAATTATCAATGTGAAACAGGTAATGTGACCAACTTTATTCCATCCGTTACTCAGTCAAAGCCTCAAGCTGTATTGTATTCATGGAATTTTGGTGATTTTACTACCTCAAACCAACAGAATCCATCCAAGTCCTATTCAACATATGGGATTTTTCCAGTCAAACTAACAGTAACAAGTCCAGGTTGTAAAGCTGAAGTAATAAAATTTGATACAATAGCACCTGAACCGATTGTTGACTTTGGCATTGATCCAGCCTATCCAAATAATAATTTGGTTCAATGTTTTTTCCAGCCTGATGGAAGTTTAAATCACTTTTATTTCAAGAATAATTCTACCTTCAGGTATCTTAGCACTCCTTATTCTAATACCGTTTTTAAGTGGATTTATGGAGATGGTACAATTGACGACCAGATTATCAATGGAGATGTTTCCTATCAAAATCCTGGAGTTTATAAAGTCAAATTAATTATTTCAAACTCATTTACTCCACGTGATGAATTGTGTACAGATTCTATTGATTTAATGGTAGAAGTAAGACAAAAGCCGATTGACACCGCTCTTCTAGAATTGGATTCCGTAAAATGCATTAATGGAAATATTTTTGATTTCAAGCATAATACACTTGATGCAACTGCTCAACATCAGTGGGATTTTGGAGATGGGAATACTTCAAACTTAGCCCTGACTTCACACTCATACACATCTACAGGGAATTACGAAATAACCCTAGAAGTAACGGATGACAATGGGTGTTATGATATTTACAAGGACAGTGTGGCTGTGGTTGATCAACCAGATAATTCGTTTGATGGTCTTCAACCCATGTATTGTGAGGGCGATGATGACGTGAATTTAATTCCCAAGATTGCAGGGGGGGATTGGATAAGTAGTCTTGTTTCAACGGATGGTATTTTTAGCCCTGATGTTGTAGGTGACTATCAAGTTTCATATGCTGTTGATGTAGATGGTTGTAAAGATACTTTTACTCAATCAACTTCAGTTTTTGAACTGCCAATTTTTGAGCTTGGATTAGATACTACTATTTGTCAAGGCGGAAGTTTTACGAAAAGAATCAATAAGGGTAACGCCTCTCTTTTGTGGAGTACCGGTGCTGTTGATTCTTCGATTTTAATTCAAAGCCCTGGTATTTTTTGGGCAGAAAAGAAAGAGAATGGGTGTAGTTTTCGAGATTCAGTTAATGTGAGTATGATTTCTCCTCCTAACTTTGAACTAGGCAATGATTCATTGCTATGTGGTGATGGAATAAAAAACATTAATGTTACGACACAGAATGCTACTTATAGCTGGAATGATGGGTATACTGGAGGAGAAAGAGAAATTACTTCAAGTGGGTATTATTCTGTAACGGTTTCCAATCAATGTGGCACTTTTACGGATGATATCAATTTGACTTTTTTGCCGTATGCATGTGAGATATTTATCCCTAACGCATTTTCACCTAATGATGACGGATTAAACGATATTTTTAAGCCTTTTGGTAATGTGACTTTGCAATCCATGCAAATTTATAACCGTTGGGGAGAGTTAGTCTATGAAAGTTCAGATGATGCATTTGGATGGGACGGAACGTATCAAAAAGAGTTGGTACATGAAGGATACTACTACTTCATCATTCGTTACATAAAACCAGAAAATGGATCAGAAACACCTTACGTTTCAAGTGGGGAGGTTTATCTCATGAGATAACTAGATTAATTTACTCAAACTTATTCTTAACCCAGTATTATATATTCTGAACGTGAAGAGCTCACTGTTTGTATTTGTGATTGGAAGTCCAATCTTTAATCCACCTGAGATAGTGTAGTTAGGTGTGATATTATAAAGCACGTTGGCATCAAGCAAAACTTGAATCAAAATGGGATTAGGGTCAATTTTCGTATCTTCCTTTATAGTGGTAACGAATTTATTGTTTATTGCAAACCCTTCAGTATTTACTTTTACACTGTGATGGATGAGATAGTATAATCCCATTCCCCCACCAATCTCCAGGTTTAGTTTAGGGGGTATTTTTCGCAACTGGAGTTGTCGGTTGTAAATAATTTGAGATCCTATATATTGTTGTCGGTATCTCACTCGAGCTATTTTACTAGCAGATTGTGTTAAATCTTTTATCTCGGGTAAAGCAGGATGAATGATATCTAAAAATTGTAGGTTCTCTTTTACAGTTAGTAAATTACTTTGATGGAATCCTGGGATAAAACGGATGGCATTATAGCGATCTAATTGCTTTTTGATGTCTATTCCAAAACTTATGGTTAAATCTGGTTTAGAGATTTTTTTAATGGAGTCTGATTGTGTTGATTTTTTGAATTGTGGGAGATTAAAACTAGGTTCTATAACAAGCCCAACAGTCGTCTGTCCAATGCTATAAATTGATAAAAATACCAATGAAAGTGCGGAAATAAATTTCATGTTTTACGAAGTAAATAATAAAAACGATACGAAAGTACTATTGCAGATATAGTAAGACCTATACTTAAAGCTATCCAGATACCATTCAATCCGGTCCACAAATAGTTATAATGTGATAACTTGGAGAGTATGTATCCCGAGGGGATGGCAATGATCCAATAGGCTAGAAATATGAAGAAACTGGGAAGTTTAACATCTGTGATCCCTCTCAATAAAGCAACAGAAATTGCTTGAATACCATCGCTTAACTGAAAGAAGGCAGCGATAATTAAAAGATGAGCCCCCATTTGAATTATTTCGGTTTTGTCTGTGAATAATTGTGCAAGAAAATTATTGAAAAACAGGAAAATAATAGCGAAAAAACCCATAACAATAAATCCAATTTGCCAAGATGCTTTTCCATACTTTTTTACATGAATGAGGTTTTTATTCCCATAGGCTTTAGCTACACATATACTTCCTCCTGCAGCTATTCCTCCAGCGAACATATAGGTAAATGAGGCAATAGTTATTGCTAATTGATGAGCTGCTAATTCTTTACCTCCAAGCCATCCAGCCATCACAGCTGCAGCTGCAAAAGCAGCTACTTCAAAAAAATATTGCAAACCGCTAGGGAAGCCTAATCGAATTATTTTTTTAAAAAATTTTATCCTATTTGATATTTTCAAAGATGAAATGAAATTAGAAAATTGTAGTGGAGTATCTCGGGAATTGAAAAGTATAATGAACATGCTAGTAGCCATATATACTCTTGATATTATTGTAGCATATCCAGCACCATTTACGCCATATGCTGTGAACCCAAGATTCCCGTATATCAATACCCAGTTTAGAAAAATATTGAGACATAGTGCTGATATAGTGACAAACATTCCTCCTTTTGTATAGCTAAAACCATCACTGATATTTTTGGCAAAGAAAAAAATAAGCATTGGCATCAAGGACCAATTGAGAAGAGTGAAGTAGGGCTTAGAGATTTTTGTTACATTTTCTGGTTGATTTATCCATTCAAAATTTTTGATAATTACGGATATGATTACACTTATGAGAACAGATAAAATGATAGTGGATATCAAGCTGTCTTTAACAAAAAAGTGGTACAACGATGTTTTTTTGTTACCATGTAATATTCCTATGATTGTGGAAAATGCCATAGTAACACCCATTGGGAAAATGGCCAATAAGAAAAATATGCTGTTGCTGATTCCAACTGCAGCCAACTCTTCGTATCCAAGTCTAGCTACCATTAGGCTATCAAAAAAACCAGTAAGTACCATACCTATTTGTCCTATGATAATAGGCCAACTAATCTTAATGACTTCTTTTACAAAGGAATTCATAATTACAGTATGAAATCAATACATTTACAAGATTTAAGTCAATTGGTTTGTCTTTATTTACCTTTCATAAGACCAATTTCGATTAACCGTTCATTGAGGAATTCTCCTGCAGAAATATCTTCATACATTTTTGGATTTTCTGTGGTAACACAATGTTCTAAACAGTCTAATCTCATTTCTGACGATGGATGTAGAAAGAATGGGATTGAGAATCGGGTTGTTCCCCATTGTTCTTTTGGTGGATTAACTACACGATGTGTTGTGCTTCTCAATACATTATTTGTTAATCTTTGAAGCATGTCTCCTACATTAACAACCAATTGATTGGGCAATGCTGTAATGGGTATCCAATAGTCTTTTTTGTCTAAAACTTCAAGTCCTTCAGCACTTGCTCCCATGAGTAGAGTTATCAAATTGATGTCTTCGTGTTGTCCTGATCGTACTGCATTTTTTGGGGCTTCTTTTATTGGTCCGTAATGAATAGGACGTAAAATACTATTACCGTATTCAATATATGAATCAAAATAATACTCATCTAAATCCAGGAAAAGAGCGATTGCTCTCAACATGTATTTTCCCGTTTCTTGTAGAGCAGAAAATGCTTTTAAACTGTATTTGTTGAAATCAGGAACTTCTTCATTGAGTATGTTTTTAGGGTAATCATATTGTTCTTGGAGGTGTTCTGGAATTTCTTGTCCAAAATGATAAAATTCTTTTAAATCTCCAACCTTACTATCCTTACTATGCTCAGTACCCCAAGATGTGAAACCACGTTGACCTGCCAGACCTTTTATGTTGTATTTCATTTTTGTGTCTATAGGAAGGGCATAAAATTCTTTTGTAGATTTATAAAGTTCGGATGTTAGTTCATCACTTAATTCGTGATTGTATACTGCAACAAAACCAATTTGTTGGTACGCTTTCCCTAAATCTTGAACAAATTTCTGTTTTTGTTCAGGGCTTCCATTCTTAAAGTCGTTGAGATCTAATGAGATAATCGTGTCCATGTTGGAAATAGTTAATTTGAAACAAATTTAATCATATGCGGGATTAGTTATTCAAAACTTCTGTAATTGCCTTGGTTTTAATCTGAATTTCATCCCATTCATTTTCAGGATTAGAATCTATAGTAATTGCCCCACCTGCACAATAGTTTAGTGTTTTTTTATCTTCATCACACAAGAGGCTTCTGATGACTACATTGAAGTCAAAATCACCGTTGGGGTCAATATATCCAACTGATCCACTATACCAGCCTCTTTTGAATGATTCTAGTTGGTCTATATGTTTCATTGCAGCAATTTTTGGAGCTCCGGTCATACTTCCCATTGGAAATGTTGCTTTTATAACATCTGTAAATGAAGAATTGGTTTTGAGTTTTCCTTCGACGGTAGAAATCATTTGGTGAACTTGCAGGTAGCTGTATATCTTACATAATTCTGTGACCTTTACGGTTGCAGTTTGACAAATTTTGTTCAGGTCATTTCGAACTAAATCAACAATCATAACATTTTCTGCTCGGTCTTTTTCAGAGTTAAGTAATTCATTTATTAATGCTTGATCTTCTTGAATAGTCTTTCCTTTTTTTATGGTTCCTTTAATGGGTTGACTTAATATGTTATCACCTTTTTTAGCTAAAAATCGCTCCATACTTGCCCCACATAGATGTAATGAATTAGCACGGAAGTAGGCAGCCATGGGTACAGGTGATTTATCAATCAATGAAATCTGAAAGTGTATAGGAGAAAATTCCTGATAGGTCAATTTGTGAGGAACACAGTAATTGAGCTCATAAACCTCACCTTGTCGAATAAGGTTTTGGATTAAATGAATTTTTTTTAAATAGTGCTCTTTTGTTAGTGAAGTTTCTTCAGGATAAATTGCAGCAGCGTAGGACTTTTCTATATTGCTTAAAAAAGTAGTTGGCAGTGTTCCTTTTATGATAGTTGCATTTTCTTCTCGATCGACAGCAATAATTAATTTTGGAATGAAAAATAAAATTACAGGAGTTTGAATAATTTCGGGGTTCAAACTTGAAATGTCTTCAAATTCATTTTTCAAATCGTAGCCAATAATACCAAAAACCCAGTCATTATCTTTTTTATTTTTTTCTAATTCTTCAAGATTATCAAACACTTTTTCAGCTCCATAGGCTGCTAAAAATTCGTATTTTCCCTCATACATACCTGTTTTTAATTCACAGCTATCTAACAGGCAATTGTAGTTGTAATTGGAGCTAAAATGATATGCATGTTTCTTGAATGCATCTAACCCATTTTCTTTAATGAAAGAATTAAGATTGTTCACGGTAATAATTTACAATTATAGATGCTTTTGCGGGGCCTACTACTTTGGCAATATCTTCTTGTGATGATTTTTTAATTCGAGATACTGATTTGAATGTACGAAGCAATTCGGCAGCAGTTTCATTACCAATCCCTTTTATTTCGGTTAATTTACTGACAATTGTTCCTTTACTTCTTTGGTTTCGATGGTGTGTTATTCCGAAGCGATGAGCTTCATCACGCATATGTTGTATGATGCGAAGTGTTTCTGATTTTTTATCTAGATAAAGGGGTAGATTATCCTCGGGGTAGTAAATTTCTTCTAGACGTTTGGCAATACCAATGATTGCGACTTTTCCATAAATACCTAATTCTTTTAATGCTTTGACTGAACTTGATAATTGCCCCTTTCCTCCGTCGATTACGATTAATTGAGGCAAGGAATGTTGTTGTTCAATTAGCCTAGAATATCTTCGGGTTAATGCTTCATACATACTCGCAAAATCATTTGGACCTTCCACAGTTTTGATATTGAAATGTCGGTATTCTTTTTTGCTAGGTTTACCATTCTTAAAAACCACACATGCACTTACTGGAAATGATCCTTGAAAATTAGAATTATCAAAACATTCCATGTGAACTGGCAAATCTTTTAGTCTTAAATCTTTTTGAATAGTGGTAAGTAAGCGTTCTTTTTTAAGGTCTGGGTTTAGCTTTTCATATTGATTAGTCTTTTCTTTCATGAAGAGCAGAGCGTTTTTATAACTCAGCTCGAGTAGTTTTTTTTTATCACCACTCTTGGGTATGGTATAGTCTCCGGATATAGTTAGCGGTATTGGAACAATTATTTCAGCAGTTTCGGTAGACATATCCGAATTTTTAATATCACCGAGTGCAGTTTCTAGAAGCAACTCTGTGCTTTCATTCATCTTTTTTTTGAGTTCCATATTCCGAGATTGTACGATTATACCTCTTGAAATTCTCAAATAATTTACATAGGCATATCGGTCATTTTGTGCAAGATTATAAACGTCTACATCATTAATTCTTGGGTTTACTACTGTACTTCTACTTTGATAGTTTATTAGAATATCAAGCTTGCTTTTGTATTTTCCTGCTTCTTCGAACTGCCAGTTTGTAGAAGCTTGTTCCATTTTATTTTTAAGATGATCTTTAACTTCTTTTAGATTTCCTCTTAGGATATTTCGTATGCCTTTAATACTTTCTAAATATTCTTCCTCACTTTCTAACCCTTCACAAGCTCCTTTGCAATTTCCAATTTGGTATTCAAGGCATACCTTAAACTTCCTCGCAGTAATATTTTTTTCTGACAGATTGAAGTTGCAATTTCGAATTGGATAAATCTTTTTGCACAATTCTAATACTATACGCATGAGTTTGATGTTGGTATATGGGCCATAGTATGTGCTTCCATCTTTGATGGTTTTTCGAACAGAGAATACCTTAGGAAAACGCTCGTTAGTGATTTTAATGGATGGGAATGTTTTATCGTCTTTTAGGTTGATATTATACTTGGGTTTGAATTCTTTGATTAGACTATTTTCAAGTAGTAAGGCATCAATTTCAGTAGGGACGACAGTCACATTTACATCCCATATTTTACGGACAAGAATTTCGGTTTTTTTATTTTCATAGTGTTTTTTGTTGAAGTAAGAGCTTACTCTTTTTTTTAAATCTTTTGCCTTACCAATGTAAAGGATTATGCCATTTTTATCAAAATACTTGTATACACCCGGGGCGTTTGGGAGTATTTTTATTTTGGCTTTTATTGGGGCTATTTCAGATTTAATCTCCACTTTAGCAAAGGTATTAATATTCTATGTGTGTGGTGTATATGCCTCATTCTTCTACCCAAACCCGATCACCATCAAAAAGAGGAGTTTGAATCGAAATCACCTTTAGGGGTTTTTTAGAAAGGGTTTTTACAGCGTGAATACTTTTTTGAGGTATGAAGATGACATCTCCCTTTTGAATAGTAAAATTTGATGAGTCAAGTCTCATGATTGCTCTCCCATCCAAAACATGAATATACTCTGAGTGGTGGTCATGATAGTGGGGTTTTACTTGTTCCTTAATCCATATAACATAGCTACTTTGGAAGGTGTCTTCAGCTATCTTTTGGATGTGAATATTATCATAGTTTTCAGGACTGGGTGTAAGTTTTTTTACATCTACTTTTTGACCATGAACATTTGAACAGAGTATTAGCATACTCATAATTATTATAAATCTTGTCATTTATTACAAAAGTAAAGCAACTATTTACTTGATTTGTACGTTCAAGGGCTGAATATAGTTTGAGACACATATTAATTTTATTCATGATTTTGGTGTATGGACGGGGGTATTCCCAATCCAGTCAATTTTCAGCTACATTTAAATCTTTAGTAAACGGGGAGCCTGTATTATATGCCAAGGTAACTAATAGCATTGGAGAGTCATTATTGACTAATGTAGACGGTTTAGTCACCATTGCTTATGAACCAGAGTCAGAGATTACTATTTCGCATTTGGTATACGACACGCTAAGAATACTCCCTTCTGAGTTTGTGGGTAGAAGAGATTTGGTATTTTATCTACAACCAAGAACTTACGACTTGAGGGAAGTTAAGTTTTCAATTTTAGGGGAACGATCTTTGTTTGATCGCAAGTTTGTGGTTAATGATTTGGGAAAGTCAGATGCAGATAAAGTGCGTGAAAAACTTCGAATTATTGAGATGAAAAAAGAACTTATTGGATTGGATAGGTCTGCTCAAGGGGGGGCTGTTTTGGGGAGCCCAATTACTTATTTATACGATCGTTTTAGTAAGTCTGGAAGAGAGCGTAGAGAGTATGCTATGCTATTGGCTAAGGACAAGCAACGTAAAGAAAACGGCAAAAAGTTTGATGATTTTGTAGTGTCAACGCTCACAAGTTTTGAGAACGAGGAGTTAGCAAGGTTCAAAGCTTTTTGTAGTTTTCATCCTAGTTTTATTGAAATGGTTGATGAATTGACTCTATACTATGAAATCTTAAGATGTAGAACTGAATTTATAGAAAAGGAGTATTAGCAATTCATCTATAGCATGTTATTCTTTTACTATTTTTAAAAAATAATTCTTTTTCCGTGATTATTTTTACCCAATAGATACCTTGAATTAAATTACTAACATCAACTTTACTTTCCGGGTAATTTACTTCGTTTATTACTTGACCTTGTGAGTTGTAAATTATTGTTTTTTTAATTTCTTGGGTGTTGTTATTTGATATAATGGAGAAAGATTCTAATACTGGATTAGGGGATAGTACAATTTCAGAGGCATTTGGGTTGTCTACACCAATACTTTGTCTACTGAAGCGGTAGATTGTTCCGTTTGGAATAGTACCATCAATATGATAAGGGTTTTGATTATCAACCCACAGTACTTCAGGATTTGTGGGGTCGCCAGTAAGAACATATCCCTTTCCTAAAACAGCATTTATACCATGATCAAACATTGGGAAAAGAGCAATATAAGTACCCGAGTAGTTGTTGTAACATAGGTTTGGTTTTGAGATACGACTAGGACCAAAGTGCCATTCTATATCGTTTGATCCTTCATAACCCATAGCTGAAAATTAATATAATCAGATGATACACTGTCATCAGCTAATTCATGGTAGAATCCAGCATTTTCCCATTGAATTTTTAAGATTTTTCTATTGTTTACACTATCCAATTGGTATGAAATATTAGATTTAGATTCTGGAGTAATGGTATCACTAATCATGTTGCATCCTCGATCTACAAGGTCTGATCCATAAGCAATCAATAAAGTATAAATTCCTTTTGTACTTGAAGTTAATGAACCACCCCATCCAAATCCGTTAAGAATAATTTTTTTGATAGTCTTGTCATATAGCGAAAAGTCAAATCCAATTGGAATATCGTAGTGAGGGTTCTCCCATGTCATACTATCATTGAGGGATTTAGATTTGTCTAAATTCTCATATAAATCTGTTGAAGCATCGAAGGTATAATATTGAGCACTTAAACTAGTTGAAAAAATTACCAGTGGGATAAAAAATAGTGGTTTCATAAAAATAGAGTTTAATTAGTTCGAATGTAATAAATCATAACTTAATTGATGAGATATTAATGCTATTTTTCTGTTAATCAAGTCGTATTTTCGCATTGTATTTTGAAAAAGGGTCTATTACTGTTTTTAAGTTTATCCTCGTTATTGAGTCAAGCTCAATTGCTTCCCAATTTTGGTGGTCAACGAGCAGGATTATCCGCGTTGAGTTTTTTAAAGAATGATTTGAGCCCTATTTCTTTTGCAATGGCAAGTGCAAGCATTGCTAATAAGGGAAATCTTTATAGTAGTGAGAATAATCCAGCAGCACTAGTTCAGATAAGTAGTTCTGGAATTGCATTGAGTAATTTGTCCGTAGGTGCAGGAATTCACCAAAGTTTTTTAGCTTCAGGATATAAGCTAGATGATGGGTCAGTTATTGGATTTAATGTAAATAGTTTAAATGCGGGAGCTATGGAAGTCAGGACTGAATTTGAACCCAATGGCACAGGACAGTTATTTTATGCAAATAATACTGCATTAGGAATGAATTATGCTAGAAAGTTGTCTGAAAATTTCAGTATAGGAATAGGCATTAAATATATCTATGAAGGCATTTCCTCCTACACAAATCATACAGTGACTGCGGATATTGGTTTTTTATACACCACAGATTTCAAGGGTTTAACATTTGCTGTGGTGGTTAAAAACTTTGGAGGGAATTCTCAAATGATTGGTTCTGATTTGGAGACGACCTTTAATAGAACCGATGTTGTTTTGAATAAATATACCACACCTAGTATTTTCAAAATGGGATTTTCATTTGTTCCTTATGAAAGTAAATCTAAAAAATTAGTTGCTTCTGCCGAGCTTAATCACCCTAGTGATAATGCAGAAAATATTCGTTTGGGAGGCGAGTTGAGTTTTAGAGACCTACTATTCACAAGATTGGGATATAAATTAAGTGTGCAGGGTCAAAACTATCCTACTGCAGGCATTGGAATTAAAACAAGATTAGGAGTACATCCTCTATACATTGACTATGCAGTTAATCCAACCAATCGAATGGGAGTACAACACCTAGTTGGTTTGTCTATCCCTTTTAACAAAGACCAACGATGATTCAAATTAATTACTTACATAAAAATTATTTTTGGGTATTTGGTATCCTATTTATAGTTGGTTGTGATGGTTTTTTTGGTAAAAAAACAGATTTAGATTTTATTGAGATTCCAGAGTACCTTCCAAGAGAAGTGGCCTATGTACCTGTTGAGCCGGTAATTAAGAAATATCAAAATCCGATTGATATCATTGCTGGTTTTGATGAGTTAATCTATGTTGTAGACGGGACATCAGAAGAGATAATATCCTTGGATGAGAGTGGAAGAGAGCTGGGAAGATTTCAATTGAATGGGGTTAAATCCATAGCTCAAAATAGAAAATTAGATTTATTAGCAATCGGGACAAGTCAAAGAACAGTAGGAGGGATTACAAGAGATGTGACCTGTATTTATCGAATTGATATGCATGGTGATGGGAATGAATTTGGGATAGAATATGCTCGTGTAGTAGATACTATTGCTCATCCACTCTATTTTAAAACTACTTTTTCGGGTAGTGACGACAAAGTACAGTTTAACAAAATAGCAGTTCTTGAAGATAATCGTTTTTATGTGACTCGATCTGGGGTTGATAATAATCCACAAAAATTTGGTGGGCCTGATGACGCCATTTTATTGTTTGATGAAGATGGAACTTATATCACGCCTGTTGTTGTTAATACTCCTAATGGCTTTTTCCGAGATTTTTTCAAAAGCCCGATGGGTATTTCAAGCTTTGTTCAACCTCCGCAAATCTCTGCTAGTGGACCCGATCATTTTGTGTTTACATCGTTATCAGATAATACCTCAATAAAAGTGCAAGTAATTGATTATATCGAGACCGATTTTGGAGCGAGTTATGAGCCTCGAATACTTTTTGAAGCCGATACAACAATTGCGAATGGTAGTTTAACAACTCCTGAAAAGTTCTCAAAACCAGTATCTACACTTGTCACTGGCGATGGTACAAATTTCATATTCGTTTTAGATCAACAAAAAGATTCGCTTTATCAGTTCACCGTTACAGGTTTAGAGGGGGTAAAACCACCTGTTGGTTCAGCTACCAGTAAGTATCAAATGGCTAGTTTTGGTGGTAGAGGCGATGGACTTACCCAATTTAATGCTCCTTCTTCAGTGGCATACAAAAACAGAATATTATGGGTTTGTGATACGGGTAATGGAAGGATTCTTCGATTCAAGCTGACTACAGATTTCCAGTAATCACGGATTAGCAGTTGATTTTTTCTTTCTTCTACGTAATCTGAATTTGTCGAATTGGTAGCGATAGAAAAGACCAACACCAGTTGTACGAACGTTTGTAATACTCCCAATCGTAGGGTCATTTGCTTGTTTTTGGAAACCTTGAAGTTTTAGATTTCCGTCATCTCCAATCGTATATTTTACGCTAATATCGTAAGGTATAGAACCTTGAGCAGCAGCATCTGTAGAATAAGATAACTCTAAACGATCATTGAGAAATTTTCGACGTAGCGATAGAATTAATTCTGCTTTTTGCTGATATGATGTTTGATAATCAACACCTAATTGAAATCGAGTGTCTAATTGACCCAGCCAGTTATTGATTTGGCTCGAGGCAAAGTCGCTAAAGCTATTGATCCCTGTATTTACCGCTCCAACAGATAATTCAGGATTGGAATTATTGGCAAAACTGGGGGGTATAAATGTCCCTAAGACGAGTAATGCAAATACTTGACGATTAAGTTCTTCTTGGTCTAGTCTGATTCGATTAATGATTGTATTTAGGGTGCTATTTGTATTCGTGTTAAGATTAGATTGTGAGGGGAACCCAAGGTCAAAAGTGACTTCAGGGTTAAACAATAATCCTTCCAATTTCAGATAACAATCAGCTGGGATAGCAGTTAGAAAAAGTGCACTATCCTCAGACGACGATAATGAGCCTGATAAAAGTGGTAAGGGGGTAGGATATTCTCGTTTTATAGCTTCTAGATCTATTTTAGCATTGTATGGATTCCCGTCCCAACGCAGTGTGCCTCCGGGGTTAACAACAAAGAACTTATTGATAAGATCAAAAGCAGTAAATAGGTAGTTCCCCTTATCAATGGTAAGTCCCCCATACATATTGAAGTCACCAAATGTGTTAATTTCCATTCTTAGATTACCATGACTAGAAGCCTCAATTTTATCTCCTAAGAGTTCATCAAAAATGAGTTTTACCTCGGCATCATTTGTTACTTCAAAATTGAAGTCCATTTGAATACCCGTAGCTGTTTTGAATGTCTTCTCTTTTTGGTCATTCTTTTTAAAATCAACAAATTTGACATAGCTTAGTGTGTGGTCAGATTCCATGTCATCCAATGGGATTTCTATTACTGTACCTTTTCTACTTTTAGCATTTACTTGAATAAAAATGTCATCAATTGGACCAGAAATTTTTGCAGAACCATCCATAAATGCACTCCCATAAAATAGATTATTATTGCTTCGAGTGGTATTCATAATCTCAAAATTTTCAAGATCATCAATGGCTAAGTCTAATTTGAAATCATGGAAATTATGATGATTCACATCCCCAGATATCGACCCCTTTTGACCAAATCGGTCTGATATTTTTGCCTCAGAAATGTGGAAAGAGGAGTAGCCAATTTTTACGGTGGCATCAGCAGTATAATTAGTTTGGAGGTAGTCCATCATAAAACTCAAACTATCAAGGTGCATTGTACCATCTAGTTTTGGTGATTTTAGTGGACCTGTTATAGAGATATCTGTTGTGCTGTATCCCGACACATTCGACATAAGCCCGGCCAAGTATTTTTCAAATGGTTTAATGTTGCTCTTTTGAGTTTTGAGTTTGAGGTTTAATGGTGATTTTTTGTTTTCAAAATCAATAGCCCCTTTGATTTTCATTCGATTAAGAATGCCATTGGATATATTTCCATCAATTTTAACTGCAAGTCCATTTGCATTTTCACTATTTATCTCAAGATCGCCAAGGATGTCATTATCCATCTGAAGTTGATTAACAGATAGATTTGTCTCAATTATAGGGAATCCCTCTCGATCAGACACATCAACATAGCCGTTCACTAGACCATGAAATCTTAAATCATATCCAGCGATAAAAGGATTAATGTTCTCAAGCTTAAAGTTTGATATGATTGCATTGGCTTTATTGGACTTTTCTCCCATTGAAGCATCTATAAACAGGATTTCATCTGCATGTCTAAAGTCAAAATAGAGGAATTCAGTAATCCCATCATGTAGGACAATATTAGGAGTATTGACAGGCTTTAATACCCATGGTTTTTGTTCTATTTGAACTTTTGATTGATCAAAATAGATTTTAATACTGTCTAGGTTAAATAGGGCTCGACCTTTGATATTGATATCAAGACTATTGCCTTTTTTTGAAAGATTACTAAAATGAATAATATTCTCTTGGAGCGACCCTTTTAACTCAAAGAGATCAAATAAACTACTATCATTTTGTAATATGCCTCCAGTAGAAATATTAAAATTTAAGGCTTTAGAATCCTGTTCATTCTGAATATTGGCTATAATATGAGGTGCGGAGATATTCTCGAAACGAAGGCCAGCTATATTATGGTTACTTGAAATATTTTCTGTTTCAATATTATAATTCAGTGAGAAAAAACCACTTTCTAAGGATAAATTGTCAACGAATTGAGAGATAATGGGACTATTTTTACTAACCTTTAGTGTTAGATCTATATCCCTAGATAAGATATTGGAGTCGATTGATAATTGACCTTTTTGATCAATTCTTTGAATTAGTTTTTGAGCAATTAATGGCAACTCATTTGGAAAGTAATCTCCTGAAATACTCAATTCAAATTCATCAGAAATCACTTTTATATCTTGTCTTTCTTTAGATGATGTTTTGGAAATTTTAAAGTGATTAAAAGGGAATTGTTTATGATCGAAAGTGTAATTTAAATATTCTAAATTAATTTGCCCGTCCAGTTCCTCAAACGAATTTCCTATTAGCTTAAAATCACCTTTGCAAGCAAGAGTAGTTTTAGATGAATCCTCAGGATTAAATTTAAAGTTAAGCTTTTGTATATCCGAGGTAACACTTATTGAAGTTTTTTCATTTTGAAAATCAAGGATTGCATCTGCGGAAAATTCATTTTCATAGCTTTGATTCATTATTTCACAGGAGAAGATATTTTCTGCAATTTGACCCTTAATCTCAGTATTTTGGTATAAAATCCCGTTGTAGGATATTTGGTTTATTACCCCACTAAATTTAGTTTTTAAATTGGCTAGTGAAAAACCTTGACCATTTACATCTAGGTTTAAGTTACAATAATTCAAAGATGGGTTTGAGAGGATTTCCCCAATGTTTATCTGTTTACCTGATAATGAACCTTGGTATGTTGGAATGTCGTCAATTCTATTTACTGAGAAATCAGTAACAATATCACCAATGTTTGTAGTTATTTCTCCATTGATGTCAAAATCGAGCATGCTACCCTTAAATAAACCATTGAACTGGATTTTTTTCAGGTAATTGAGTCTACTGAAAAGTTGGGGTTTGCCAATATACTTTTCGAGATCATTTGGATTACTTTCAATATTTTTAGCATTAACTAAAAATTGTGTCTTTGATATATCAGTAATATTCTTAACTGCTAATTCCCCATCAAAATGGCTGTAATTTCCTAATGATAATTTTAAATTTTCACTTGTTAGATCATTTACCTTGCCCGTAATTGTACCGTTAACTTTTAGCGTTTCATCGTAGATGTTTAATTCATTTGTGAAAAATGAAATATCGTTGGTATGAACATATGAATTCAAAAGTGATAAATTCATCATCACTTGATTATTGAAATTGGAGAAATCCTGATAACTGCGGTATCTGAATTCTATATGATCGGTGATAAGACTGGATGGTGTTTTTAGTGTAAGGTTATCAAATTTTAGGGTTGTTGAACTGATGGTAGTTTTTGCAGAAATATGCTCAATTGTTAACCCAGAATTTTCAATGGTTGATAATTCGTTTATCTTTAAATTCAGAGAATCTCCAATGATTACAAAGTCACTCAATTCCCCATTAATGGAATTACATTTTATATGATTTTGATCGAATAAACGGGAATTCTTGACCTTGTAATTGTCATCAAAATAATTGAAATCAGTCTTTTCTAATTTTAAATGATGAATGGTAAAGGGTAGAGATTGTTTTGAGGGATTTGGGCTTTTGGGTTTGAATGCATCTATTAAAAACTGAATATTAAGCGATTTTTCATTTTTTGGGACTCCGATATGAACAGAACCGCCATCCAGCAGCACCTTGTCCAATTCGATTTCACTTTTGAATAAATTTTGAAGGTTATAATCAACGGACAATTGATTTGCGTAGATTAATGTATCGTGATTCTGTCCTTCAATGTATAATTTGTTTAGGCGGATGAAATCAAAATAATTAATTTCGAGCGTATTGATATCCACTTTTACGTCTAGTTTTTCTTCACAGTAAGATATTAAATGGGACTTTATTTCATTTTTAAACCATTTGGTCTGAACAATTCCTAAAAATAGTAATAATAAGCCTGTAAAAACAGCAAGGATTATCAGTGGTATTTTAATTATTTTTGGCAATTACTTATCTAACTGGTAGAAAACCGACATACAAACATACCTTGGAAAACACAAAGAACAATTCACATAAAAATATACTTGGCATAGAATCGTCTTGTGATGACACGTCAGCTGCTATTTTGTCTAATGGCAAAATTTATTCCAATGTGGTTGCCTCACAGAAAGTTCACGAGGAATTTGGTGGTGTTGTGCCAGAATGGGCCAGTAGAAAGCATCAACAAAATATCATTCCAACTGTAAAGTATGCCCTAAATAAAGCGAACCTAAAACTGAATGAAATTGATGCTATCGCGTGTACACAAGGTCCGGGTTTGATGGGGTCGCTTCTAGTAGGCCACACTTTTGTGAAAGGATTATCTATGTCTTTAGGTGTCCCTTTCGTGAATGTAAATCATTTAGATGCACATGTGCTAGCCCATTTCATTGATGGAGAAATACCTACCCTACCTTTTTTGTGCCTACTTGTATCAGGAGGGCACACTCAAATTGTATTAGTCAAAGAAAATTATCAAATGGAAATTTTGGGAAAGACAATAGACGATGCTGCTGGTGAAGCTTTTGATAAGGCGGGTAAAATGTTGGGGCTATCCTATCCTTCTGGGCCTGTAATTGATAAACTTGCACAAAAAGGCAATTTAAATGCATTTGAATTTAATACTCCAAACGTAGACAAGTTGGATTATAGTTTTTCGGGTCTAAAAACTTCAATACTTTATTTTTTGCAAAAGGAAATGAAACAGAATCCCAATTTTATCAATCAACACTTAAATGACTTGTGTGCGTCTATTCAACATACGATTGTGTCTTATTTATTACTCAAATTAAAGAAGGCTATAATTGAAACGGGTGTCAAAAGTATAGGAATAGCTGGTGGTGTGGCAGCAAATTCTTCGTTGCGAGATTCACTTTTAAAACTTGCTGAAGATACAGGTGCTGAAGCTTATATTCCTAAATTTGAATATTGTACAGATAATGCCGCAATGATTGCATTTGCAGGTAAAATAAAACTAGAACAAAAGCAATTTGGTACATTAACTGATGTATGTTACACAAGAAAATGAAAAAACAACTCATCTTTAGTTCATTGATTTTACTCTCATTCATTTTGAAAGCTCAGCAAAATGACACGGCATTAATTAGAATAAATAAAGTAGCAACCGTTCATAAATATCAATTTGTTCATGCATTTGAGGGTAATGAAGATACGTGCTTACTTGAACATAAAAAATTTAATAATTTGTCGGCTATTATTTTTCATCGAACGGATATGCGATGCAATGGTTGGAATAATTCTGAAGAGCGATTTTTTTCCTATGTAAATGGACAACTTGGGGCACTTGAGATTCGAAGGGATAATTTACCTTATGCTATAAGTTACTTTAAATACGATGATTCGAATGATCCAATTCAAATCGTCACTCATTACTCTGAAATGAACGATACGCTTGTATCTAAAAATGAATTCTTCAGAAATTCAAAAAATAAATTGGATAGTACAATAGCTAGACGAGAGAATAATTCAGGTAAACAGACTTTAATAAAAAATGTCTATCGATATGATAGAAAAAAGAATTTAGTTCAGGAATATACTACAGATGAAACAGGTGCACCATTAAGTATGGTGAGTTACGAGAGGATGACTGATGGAAAAATGAAAAGTAGAGCCATCACAGTTTATGGTCAAAACCCAAGCTTCAAACAAATTTATTATGAATATGACCAAAACGGAAGGGTTTTAAGTACTGTAGATTCACAAAACCGGAAACAATTGTTTTTTTATAAACAAAATGGACTTCTAAATAATGTTTATACTTACAATGGGAATGGGGCTTTGGAAGTAGAATTTTTATTTAATTATACCTACCACGAATGAATTTAACTTGGATTTTTATAGGTGGAGGAATCGGTGCAGCACTTCGTTGGTATTTAAGTGGTTTGTACCAGTCTGGAGGGGATTTTCCCATGGCTACACTCTTGGTTAATTTAGTGGGTTGTTTATTGATTGGAATCTTCAGTGTACTTGTTCTTCAATACCCAAGAGGGTCTTTATTTTTAATTACTGGGCTTTTGGGTGGATTCACAACTTTTTCTAGCTTTGGTTTAGATGCCTTTAAGCTATTGCAAATACAGGAATACAAAAAGTTTATTGTTTATGTTGCATTGAGCAATATATTGGGAATTGCTTTGGTTATACTAGCACACAAAATCACAACCTTTCTGATTAAGTAATTTATGAAAAAAATGGTGTCCATAGTCTTATCAATTTGTTTGTCGTTAAATACTCTAGCAGACAAAATAATTATTCCTATGGATGCGTCTCAAAAAAATCATTTGAAAGCATATGGGATTGCCTATTGGGTATTGGAACAACAAGAAGAAGTAGAGTGGTTACTGAATTATAAGGGTGGGAGTTTCTTAATGAATGATTATGAGAATATTGAGAAAGAGTGCTTGTTAAGAGGGGTCTCTTTTTCAACTATGAGTGAATCTAGTGCGAATTCAATAAAAAATGATATTGCAAATCCTTCTGTTAATGCAGAGGTTGTTAAACTATTGAAGGTTCCCAAAATTGCTGTCTACTCACCTAAGACAGCTCAGCCATGGGATGATGCGGTGACTATGGTTCTAGAATATGCTGAAATTCCATATGATGTAGTTTTTGATGATGAGGTGTTATCAGATAAACTACCTCAATATAATTGGTTGCATTTGCATCATGAGGATTTCACGGGTCAGTTTGGTAAATTTTGGGCAAGTTATAGAAATGCACCCTGGTACATCAATCAGGTATCCGAGGCACAAGAA
Source organism: Bacteroidota bacterium (assembly GCA_024645005.1). GTDB lineage: Bacteria > Bacteroidota > Bacteroidia > NS11-12g > UBA9320 > UBA9320. The sequence goes on along the minus strand of JAHEGS010000039.1, from coordinate 638 downwards.
GTTGCTGAAAAATATGGTTTTTCAAAAGTGTCCGAACTCAAACTAGCAGTTTCTAAAAAGATAAGAGATTTTACAATGGGGGGTGGTTTTTTGTTTGCCATGTGCAGTGCACCTGATAGTTATGATGTAGCCTTGTCCGCTGAAGGAGTTGATATATGCGAGCGAATGTTTGATGGTGACCCAATTGGATCAAATGCTCAAGCAAAACTAAACTATGATAAATCTTTTGCCTTTAAAGATTTCAATATCGAGTTAAATCCCATGCGATATGAAATTAGTAATATTGACATAGACCCAAGAACGAGACAAGTGAAAGAATCAAATGATCTTTTTGCACTCATTGAGTTTAGTGCTAAATGGGATGTTATACCGACTATATTGACTCAAAATCACGAACGTATTGTCAAATCTTTTATGGGTCAAACCACGGCATTTAAGAAGCAGTTCGTGAAAAGTTCTGTAGTAATTATGGGTGAGAACAAAAGCTTAGGGGAGGTAAAGTATCTGCATGGCACAATGGGAAAAGGTCAATTTACATTTTATGGGGGTCATGATCCAGAAGACTATCAGCACATGGTTGGCGAACCACCAACAGACTTATCTTTACATCCCAATTCCCCAGGTTATCGTTTGATACT
>JAHEGS010000173.1 GCA_024645005.1 Bacteroidota bacterium | reverse complement strand
ATATAGATGGTTATGTAAGTCAAGAAAACTTAGACTACTATTTTGATAAGTCTGCTCCTATTATTACGAGTTCTCTCGGAGGAGGAACGGTTGTTCTATTTGGATTTAACCCAAATTTTAGAGCAACCAGTTACGGATCAAATAAGTTGTTTTTAAATGCTATTTTTTACGGAAGTCAAATTAAATTACCGTAATATCAAACTCAACACTATGAACGAACAAAAACCAATGTCAGTAGGTGACTGGGTCATCACATTATTACTCACAGCGATTCCACTAGTTGGATTTATTTTATTAATTGTTTGGGCCTTTAGTTCAGACACCCATCCTTCTAAACAAAATTGGGCTAAAGCCTATTTAATTTTTATGGTTGCAGGATTGATCATTGCAGGATTGTTTTTTAGCACGATTCTCGGAGCCCTTATCGCATTTTCAAATATGTAGAGATGAGTCTTGAACTAATTGATGATCACGGAAAACCATATGTGGTAAAGGATCTTGATCGCTTTAAACAACATTTGATCGATTTTCATTCTAGAAATGGAATAGGAGACGATTCCCTTCACGAAGAAAACGGCTATTGGTTTACGGTGACTCCTGAGTTTTATGAATTGGTAATGAATTTTGAACTCATGTGATATTTGTCATCAATTAAAAGATATTCCTGTCTTAATTTTGGGGTATGAAGTTTATTATATCGATAAGTATCACTCTAGTTATGTTGCTAAGGCCTCTTTGGCCCATAGTGAACTATGTGACTAATTACGATTATATCGTTGAAAATTTCTGCATCAATAAAGACAAGCCTGAATTGAAGTGTAATGGTCAGTGTTATTTGATGAAGCAATTGGCAGCGCAATCGGATGAAGATCAAACCAATCCTTTTGAGAAGAGTAAAAAGACAGAGTCTTCAGAAATTGTCTACTTAGAAAAATTTAATTATTCGATTCCTAAACCAACACATCAGAAATCAATCTTATATGTTGAGTATCATTACAATCTTTCGATAAATGATGTTGTTTCTATTTTAGATCCACCTCCCAAAGTTTAATCGAGCATTATTAATGGATTCGAAGTCTATCGAATCAATTGTTTGATTAAAATTTATACCTATGAAATCATTTAAACTGTCTGCTGAGGCAGCTCTTAAAAGATTAAAAGTCATAGTGTTGTGGTTGGTGGTAATGAGTGTAAATACAACTGTAGCTCAATTTAACAATTCCATCATCGTAGTAGATTCTCTAACACCAGTCTCTTTAAAAGAGGTTGTGGTTATTGGACAATCACTTTCTACAAAAAACATCCTACAACACAAACTTTTATCTGGAGTAGAAAATTATTTAGAATCCATGCCTTCAGTGGGGATGGTTAAAAGAGGTGCCTATGCATGGGAGCCTACGATTAACAATATGAATACAGAACGTATTAATGTGACGATCGATGGGATGAAAATATTTGGAGCCTGTACTGACAAGATGGACCCCATTACCTCCTATGTAGAGGTTTCTAATTTAGCCAAGGCTGAAGTGTCTAATGGACAACAAGGATCCTCAATAGGAAATACCATAGGGGGCTCCATGAATTTGGTGATTGACAAAAGTGAGTTGGGAACAGACATTCAAAAGTTGTCCATCGAGAGTGGTTTTGAAACCAACAATCAGCTTAGAATTATCGGAGCAGATGCTTCTGTTGCTAATAAGCGTTATTTCTTTGATATTGATGCTATGCATCGTAAGGCTGAGAATTATAGAGCTGGATCGGGGGAGGAAATCTTGTATTCACAATACAGTAAATACAATATCTCATTAAATGGTGGCGTATACCTTTCAAACAATAGTTCATTGTCTACATCACTGATTTACGATAGGGCCAATGACATTGGATATCCAGCCCTACCTATGGATGTATCTCTTGCTAAGGCGACTATTGCATCGATAGCCTATCAGCAGAAGAAACTAGGTGCATTTACTGATTGGGAGTCAAAACTCTATTTTAACAACATTACTCATATTATGGATGATTCCAAAAGACCTGATGTGCCTATTCGTATGGATATGCCTGGTTATTCAGACACCTTTGGAGCTTATTCACAATTAAATCTGTTTAAATTCAAACACCATTTTTCTTTTAAGTGGGATGCCTTTTTAAACAACTCTTATGCAGAGATGACTATGTATCCAAACAACTCATATGAAAAGGCGATGTTTATGTTGACATGGCCAGAGGTGATGAGTCTAGATACGGGTCTATTTATTGGTGATACCTATAAACTTAAAAGCGGAAGTCTACAGTTTAATGCTCGAATAAATGCACATCAAAACACCATTCAAAGTGAAGTAGGTTTATCGAGTTTACAGATCTTCTTTCCAGAATTATCTAAGACTCAAATCAGAATGCTATCGAGTCTATCCATGGTCTATCAACTTCGTTTCACCAACTGGGATCACTCTTTTGGATTGGGACTTGGATCAAGAGCTCCTTCAGTTTCAGAGGCCTATGGTTTTTACCTCTTTAACAGTTTTGACAATCACGATTATATCGGTAATCCACTATTGGAGAATGAGTCTTCTTTGGAGGCTACTTTTTCATCTACTTACAGATCTAACAGTTCCAAAGTAAAACTCCACGGTTCATTTTTTCACATGCCTAATTACATCATTGGAACAGTGGATTCTAGTTTGAGTAAAATGACTTTTGGGGCTGATGGCGTCAAGCGCTATGAAAATTTAGATTATGCCCGTCTTTACTCTTTGGGAGCTGAATTTGAATTAAAACAGGGAGAAAATTTTAAAACCAAATCGAGTATCTCCTATCACAGAGCTATCGATTCAGAGGGCGAGAATTTGCCATTTATTGCACCGATAGAATATAATTTTGAGGGGCAATTTAGATATAGAGGATATCAGTTTATCGCTTCAGTTCAGGGAGCTGGAACACAGATTCACTACAACTCTCAATACGGAGAAGATCAAACTGCATCCTATACTATTCTAAATACCTCCTTATCAAAAAGAGTTTATTTAGGAGCGAATCAACTCCATATTCGATTTGGAGCGGAAAACCTATTGGACACTTATTACACAACCTATTCCGATTGGAATAATATCCCGCGTATGGGAAGAACACTATTTTTAAATCTTTCGTATCAATTGTGATACGCTAACAACAATAACTATGAAACTAAAATTATACATCAGTATGATACTAGCCGGAGTTCTTTTTTCTTGTTCAAAAGAAGAGGTTACACAAGATCCTATGGCAGATTTTAACTTACTAGAAGAAGTGAGTTTTACAAATTATACCTTGGAAGTGTATTCACCTAAAAGCAGATGGGAATTAGGATACAACAAAATTTTATTTAGAGTAAAGGACAGTTCTGGTAAAATTATCGATAATCCAAGCATCAGTTGGACACCAATGATGCATATGATGAGCAAAACCCATTCTTGTCCAGTTTCTGAAGTAAAATCTTCTCTTTATCCAAGTATTAAAGGAGGTTTTGTGATTTTTCAAATGCCTTCTAATGAATCAGAATATTGGGATATAAGCTTTGGTTTGACAATTAACGGGCAAACTGAACAGGCTACTCAAGAAATCTTTGTAAATCAAACTCTGGATGAAATGAAAAACGTAACTGTTTTTATGGATGATTCAGAAAACAAATATATTTTGGCTCTTGTCGAACCTGCCAATCCAAAAATTGCCCTAAATGCCGTTGAAATGAAATTTTATGTCATGGAATCAATGACTTCCTTCTTAGTGGTCAACGATGGAAAGATAGGTTTGGATCCAAGAATGCCCTCTATGGATAATCATTCATCTCCTAATAATGAAGATCTATTTTATAATTCGGCAACAGGATCTTATGAAGGAAAACTTTCATTGACCATGAGTGGTTATTGGAAACTCAACTTAATGGCCTATGATGCAGGTGGGACTTTGATAAAAGGTTCTGCTGTGACTGATGTGAACCCTTCAAGTAATTTGTATTTAGAACTAGAGTTCTAATTCTTTAAGGAATCTAGTACCGATTTGGGATATACTTTTCCCAAATGAATGAGCATATGAATACGTTGAATATTGTTAATGTGATGTAAGGGATTGGCCTCGAGAATGAGAATCGAGGCCATCTTTTTTTCTGCTATTGTTCCGTAGTCTTTTTCTTTATTTAAAAATTTAGCTCCGTTTACAGTGGCTGTTTGAAGGGCTTCTCCAGGTGTTAAACCGGCATTGACTAGTGCTTTTAATTCTTCGATGAGTGAGGGGCCTGGATAAACGTAGGAGTTGTAGGCCCCAGCATCAGAGCCTGCAAGTAGCGATACTCCTGCCTTATTGAGCTCATGGGCTAGCATTACAAAAAATTGATCCAATTGCTTTCGGTCATCTCTTGCCTTTTGGGAGGAATTTTCAAATCGATTAATTCTACCTTTGTAAGTCTCTTTAAATTCATCACTTAATTTTGATACATACGAATCCTCAC
>JAHEGS010000167.1 GCA_024645005.1 Bacteroidota bacterium | reverse complement strand
TATTTAGCTTTCCACTTAGTCTAGCACCCCCTACAATGGGGACAATATTCCCATTATTGAGTCCAATTTTTCTAGAGAAGAAAGGTCTTATCTGTCGAAAGCCAAAATCAGAAAACAAATCGCTATTTTCAATGAAGAAGTTTCTTCGTTCAGGGAAATAAAGACTGAATCTACTCAAATTAGTGACTTGTCTGTCCACTTCAACTTGTGAAAAGTCAGGATTGATGGTTAAATCTAATTGTAAAGAGTTGGTGATACCAATTCTAGCATCACCTCCAAAACCTTGACTAAATTCAGGATTCTCATTAGTTGGTTGGTATTTCTTTTGTGAACTTCCCGAAACATAAGGGATAATAGCCACACTCTTTTTTCTTTTGCGAATGGGTTTGTCCCAAATCAACTCTCCACAAAAGGGGAGTGAGGCAATATTGAAATTACGAGGTACGGCAGCCCATGAAGACCCTTCATTAATTTTGAGATCATTTCTTGAAAAATTGATTCTCCATTTTTTCATGCCTGGATTAAAACGGAGAGAACTGAATGGAATAGCCATTTCCACAACCCATCGATCGTTATAAATTTTGACTTCAGAAAACCAAAGAATATCCCAAGCAGTGGTTACTCCATAATTACCACCAACTTGAATGAGTCCCTCTCGTTGAACCCCTTTTGGATTTACGGCAAAACTAAATCCATTGGTATGATCGTCATAAGGGTCAATATATACTGCAAATGCATCACTTACAGGATATGAAAAGTCTCTTTTTAGCGATTGTATAACAAAAGGTTGACTGTTCGTGTCATAACAAATTGCAGCGATGTAAAGGTATTTTTCGTCATACGTGGTCATTACATCAGTTTTAGACTTTGCATAGGACGTATCAACAGGAACACTTTGATAAAATTGATTAGCAACATCACAACTTTGCCATACGGGTTCATTGAGCTCACCATCAATTTTTATTTTAGATTGGGTTTGATATATGTTGAGTTTTGGTATTGGTTTTTGACCCATCGACTGAATGGAAAACAAAGAAATACAAACAAATATGACGGTTCTGATAACTCTCAAATTCCAGATGTGACTTTTATTAAACAATTATGGAGCAATTAGGTGTGCGAATTTATTTACTTATTATTCAATAAACCTGCTCTTTTTAGAAGTGCATCAATAGAAGCGTCTTTTCCTCTAAAACGTCTATACAAAATCGAAGGGTGTTCTGAACCACCAGAGCTGAGAATGTGATCTCTAAATTTGTGAGTAATTTTAGCGTTGAATATCCCAGAATCTTTAAATGCTTCAAACGCGTCTGCTTCAAGAACTTCAGCCCATTTATAGCTGTAGTATCCGCTGCTGTATCCACCTTGAAAAATATGAGAGAATGATGTACTTGTACAACAACCATCAACACTTGGGTATAAGTTGATGTCCTTTAGTTGATTATTTTCTATTTCAAGAAAATCCCCATCAAGTATTTTGATATCTTCCAAAGTTAATGAGTGCCATCCCATATCAATCTTGCCGAGTCCAATTTGTCTGATTGTTGCCATTCCAGCATGGAAATTGGATGAGTCTTTGATTTTTTGGATGTATTCAGGTGGAATATTGGTTTTGTTTTCGTGATGTTTCGCAAAGAGATTTAAACATTCTTCTTCGTAGCACCAATTTTCTAAAAGCTGACTTGGAAGCTCCACAAAATCCCAAAATACACTCGTACCAGAAAGACTTGCATAGTTACCATTTGCGAAAATGCCATGAAGTGCATGTCCAAACTCATGAAAAAGAGTTGTAACTTCTTGAAATGATAACAAGGAGGGGAGTTCAGTAGTTGGTTTAGTGAAATTGCAAACTATACTCACGTGGGGACGGATATTGGTTTCGTTTTCAATTTTTTGAGATCGAAAGCTAGTCATCCATGCACCCTGCCGTTTCCCAGGTCTCGGAAAAAAGTCACCATAAAAAACAGCCAAATGTTGATTGTCAGGAGATAACACTTCGTAGGTTATCACATCTTTGTGATATACATCAATATCATTCTTTTGGTTAAAGCGGATCCCAAAAAGCTTTTCAGCTGTTTTAAAAACACCCTCGATGACGTTTTCTAACTGAAAGAAAGGTCTCAATAGTTCATCATCAATCGCAAACTTTTCCTTTTTTAATTTCTCAGCGTAGTACATAGCATCCCATTTTTGGACTTGTTCAATTTGATCAAGTTTATAGGCATAGGCTGATAGTTCTTCAAACTCCTTTTTTGCATGCGATATAGCCTTGGACTGGATATCGTTTAGAAAGTCCATAACTTTAGATGGAGATTCAGCCATACGTTCTTCCAAAACATAATGAGCGTGGCTTTTATATCCCAATAACTTTGCACGTTCAGCTCTTAGTGTTACTATTTTTCGAACAATCTCGGTGTTGTTATTTTCATTATCTTTAAACCCTATTGAGTTGAATGCTCGATACATCTGTTCTCTTAAGGTTCTATTTTCAGCATAAGTCATAAATGGGATGTAGCTCGGATAGTCTAGGGTAAACATCCATTTATGATCGTTTCCTTCATTATTGGCAGTAATCGATGCAGCCTCAATAACGCTTTCAGGTAGTCCAATTAGGTCTTTTTCTTTATCTATAATCAGTTTGAATTCATTGTTTTCTTTTAAGACATTTTCCCCAAATGTGAGAGATAATTGAGCTTTTTCGGTGTCAATCTCTCGAAGTCGTTTTTTATCGTTATCATTCAGGTTAGCACCATTCCTTACAAAACTTTTATAACTTTTTTCAAGCAACGTAGTTTGTTCCTGGGTTAAGCCCTTAAATCCATAATCATAAACCGTTTTAACTCGCTCAAATAAGGCTTGATTCATCATAACATCATTTCCGTGAGCAGTCAGCAAAGGTGAAATCTCCTGAGCAATTAATTGCATTTCATCATTTGTATCAGCAGAATTTAAATTAAAAAATGCTGATGTAACTTTATTGATGATTTCACCCGATTTCTCCATAGCTTCAATCGTATTTTCAAATGATGGTTTTTCATGATTTGAAGTAATCTGTTGAATTTCTGATTGAGCAATTTCAATCCCTTTTTTCAGAGCTGGTAGGTAATGCTCATTCTTAATTTTTGAGAAAGGTATAGTCTCAAAAGGTATTTTATATGTTGAGAGAAAGGGGTTCATTATTTATGGGGCGAATTTAAATTATCCATTGAATCGTTAGCGTATTTCTATCATTTCTTTCAGACAAAATTTCATTATTTCATTATTTCACGATACATTTTCAGACATAATGACTTAAAAATCAGCTAATTGACTCTTTGTTCGTGTCATTTTGACCCAAATAAATAATTGGTTCATGTTTTGATGAATTGAGGATAATTAATAAAAAATATGGATACTAAGAATTTCACAATCAAGACACAGGAGTCTATTCAGAAAGCACAAGAATTAGCCCTTAATAATCAGCACCAAGCTATTGAAACGGGGCATCTTTTAAAAGCCATAATAATTGTAGATGAGGATGTCATTTCGTATGGTTTAAAAAAGGTAAATGCTAACTTAAAACGTATCAATCAAGTTTTAGATGGGATACTACAAGGCTACCCAAAGGTGTCTGGGTCTGGAAACCAGTATTTGAGCAATTCCGGTCAACAGGCTATTGTCAAAGCGAATACTTATCTCAAGGATTTTAATGACGAGTTTGTAACCATTGAGCATTTATTTCTTGCTATATTAAATGGGAATGATCAAGTTGCTAATTTGTTAAAAGATGCAGGTGTTAAATCTAGTGAAATAATTAAGGCGTTCAAGGATTTGCGAGGAGGTTCGAGGGCGACCAGCTCAAGTGCTGAGAGTCAATATGATTCATTGAACAAGTATGCAAGGAATTTGAATCAACTGGCTAAAGAAGGTAAGCTTGATCCGGTGATTGGTAGAGATGAGGAAATTCGTAGAGTACTTCAAATTTTAAGTCGCCGGACTAAGAATAACCCCATTTTAGTAGGAGAGCCTGGTGTAGGTAAAACAGCTATTGCAGAAGGGTTAGCACATCGAGTAATAAGTGGTGATGTCCCTGAAAATCTTAAAACGAAACAGATTTATAGTTTAGATATGGGAAGCCTTATAGCAGGTGCGAAATACAAAGGAGAGTTTGAAGAACGATTAAAATCGGTAGTTAAAGAAGTTACATCTGCAGATGGTGAAATTGTATTGTTCATTGATGAAATTCATACACTCGTTGGAGCAGGGGGTAGTGGAGAAGGAGCAATGGATGCAGCCAATATTTTAAAGCCTGCTTTGGCACGAGGTGAATTAAAAGCAATTGGAGCAACCACACTAGCTGAATATCAAAAGTATATTGAGAAGGATAAAGCACTCGAACGACGGTTTCAAAATGTATTGGTAGATGAACCATCAACCGAGGATGCCATTTCCATTTTGAGAGGAATCAAAGAAAAATATGAGGTTCACCATAAAGTTAGGATAAAAGACGAGGCAGTTAT
>JAHEGS010000165.1 GCA_024645005.1 Bacteroidota bacterium | reverse complement strand
CACTAGATGGAATAGCAAAAAACCTCCCAGCTTTAACTTATGCTACTAAACTTCAAAAACGTGCTGCCCGAGTTGGTTTTGATTGGCCAGATATATCAGGAGTTACAGATAAAATTTCTGAGGAAATAGATGAATTAAATGAAGCACGTGATGAATTATCACTTAATGCTCAAGAAGAAGAATATGGTGATTTGATGTTTGTAATGGTTAATTTCGCACGACATCTTAAAATTGATCCTGAAAAAGCACTTCGAGCCGCAAACAAAAAGTTTATAGCAAGATTCGAGGAGGTTGAAAAAAAGCTTGCGGCTATTGGAAAAAGGCCAATCGACTCTAATTTGGATGAAATGAATAATATTTGGAAAATAGTAAAAAATTCTAAATATGAAAATAATCAGTCATAAAACATATACCTGATTGTTTTTATCAGGTATTGTAGTAGCATCATTTTTTTGTTAAATGATTATGAAAATTACAATTGGAGGTTTTTATAATGTTTCGAGCATTTACAACAATAGCTACCATGTTAACTTTAACTGGAACGGCGATGCATTCAGATGAAATAAATGTTTATTCATATAGACAGCCTGAATTAATTAAGCCCCTTTTTGATGCTTTCAGCAAAGAAACTGGCATAGATATAAACATAGCTTTTTTAAAAAAAGGACTCGTTGAAAAATTGTTAGCAGAAGGGGATCGCAGTCCAGCAGATCTTGTTGTTACAGTAGATATATCACGCTTAAACTCTGTTGTAGAAGCTGGTGTAACTCAAAGTGTATCATCTGAAATAATGAACAAGAATATTCCGTCAAAATTCCGCGATCCAGATGGACATTGGTTTGGTTTAACATCTCGTGCACGAATAATTTATGCTTCAAAAGAACGCGTTCTTGATGGAGAAGTAACTACATACGAAGACCTAGCTTCTTCTAAGTGGTCAGGAAGAATCTGCACAAGAGCTGGAACTAATTCATACAATTTAGCTTTAACATCTTCAATGATAGCTCATCACGGTAAGGTGGAAGCAAAAAAATGGTTGCATGGCTTGAAGGATAACCTTGCCCGAAAACCATCTGGAAATGACCGTGCACAAGTAAAAGCAATTTGGTCAGGAGAGTGTGATATTTCAATTGGTAATACATATTACATGAAAAAACTTCTTTCTAACAAAGATCAAAGAGCTTGGGCAGAAAGTGTTCGAATAATTTTTCCAAAATTTGAAAATGGTGGAACACATGTTAATCTATCTGGCATCGCATTAACAAAAGCTGCCCCAAATAAAGAGAACGCAATCAAGTTAATGGAATGGCTAACAGGTGAAGATGCTCAAGAAATCTACGCTGAGAAAAATGGTGAATACCCATTGAGACCAGGTTCAAACCCCTCAGAATTAGTATCAAGTTGGGGTAAGCTTACACCAGATACAATTCCACTAATTACTTTAGCAAAGCTTCGTCCAGATTCTTTAAGAATTACAGAAGAAGTTGGATTTGATGAATAAAAGATTAAACCTATAAATAATAGAAAGCCTCCAAGATTAAATCTCAGAGGCTTTTTATTTGTGAAATAATTTATCTAATTTACTTTAAAAACTTTTAAGATAATTTTTTTTATATCTAAAAATGGCCGAATATATATATCAATTAAATTAGTTGAACTTGCTTCACTTCGCTTTAAGCCAAACTTTAAATCTTTGGAATCATCAGATAAATATAATGACCCAAATATCCAATCCCAAACAGCTAAGGCAGCACCATAATTTTTATCATGATGTTCTTTAGCAATTGAATGATGTAATTGATGTTGTGCAGGTGAGATCAAAATGTATTCCAACCAAGACCAATAACTAATCGATATATGAGAGTGCCTAAGATTAGAGCCAGTAATATGAAATATAAAAACTAATACATTGACGCCGACAATTGTATATAGGTCTACAGAACTCCCAAATAGAAATATAAAAATTGATATTGCTAAGCCTTGAGAAACTGCACTCCTCAGAGTGTAAAGAATACCTTCGAGTGGATGCACTCTATAGACTGTTAAGGGTGTAAGAGTTTCCGCAGAATGGTGAACTTTGTGAATAGCCCACAAGAAATGAAATTTATGCATCCACCTATGTACTAAATATTTTGAAAAATCATCAATAAAGAACATAAATAGTGTAAATAATAAAACTACAATACTAGTACTTGTACTACTAAAATAACCTGATTGAATATATCCTTGTTGATGTAATAATAAATAAATTCCTGTGGCTATGGCAATCTGTGTCAGGAGAAGTGGGGAAATAAATAAAGAAATCACTCGATTGATAATAAAAATCTTATAATCAGCTTGTGCAGACTTTGAAAAAAATATTTTTTTATCGAATATTTTAATAAGTGCAATTTTACTATTAATTCTCTTGAATACGACTAACCACACAAATGCTATAAAAAGTGAAAGAAAAAGGTATCCAATAAAAACACGTTTTCTTGGATCTGTGAAATCTGCTAAAATTGATATTATTTGATTAAATAATTCCATTTTTTATAATAGCCTTAGTGCAATGGGCGGCACAATTGTACCGCCCATAATTATTAATCTGTTTCAGCACTTTCAGCTATGCCTAATTTTCCTGCAAGAGCTTCAATATCACCTAATTTATTGTTTACTAAAGATGCAATATCAAATTTGTCAGACATTAATTTTTGTACTTTCAACATATTGAATTGATAATCATTCCAGGTCATACGTCTGTCTCGCTCGAATGAACCATTAGCAGATATGCCAGTTACATAAGAATTATCAAGAGTTACAGGTCCAAATAATATTAAGTCGTTCAATGTATCAGCTGTTTCACCTAAATTATTACGTCCACTTTGAAGCGCCATTGAGAAACCTTTTAATTCACCCCAATGCTTAACATAAGCATTATATGCTTTAGCTTGATCTGCACCATCTTCCTGCATTTTAACAATATCTTTATATACAGATCCAGCATATTTAAATACTGCTTCAGCTAGGACCATCTCCCAATTAGACTCAATTGTTGAAGCATGGTTTTTTAACATTTGGCGTTCGTCATCTGAAAGAATTGCACCATTTGCTGATGTAATTACTTTTCGCCCATCAACATAAGCCTGCATTATTGTATGAAGATATTTTGTGGTTTTACTTCCAGACCTATCAAATGCTGCTGCATAGTAAGCTGGCCCAAAAATCATTTCTGATTTTAAATCAACAACGCCATCGCCATTAGCATCTGCTGATGCCATATCTTTTCTCTTAGCAACCCCATAAGCTTGGTCGGCAGTTAATGAAAGTGTATGCGCTGCTGCACCAAAGTAACCAAAACCTTCATCCCAAGAATGCTCTTTTCCAGTATAAGGTGCCCCGTCTTTATATGGTTTATTGTTAGGTTTTGTTCCAGCCTCTAATTTTTCATCCAAATAATTATCAACAGCTTGACTGTATGCCATTGCACCCATTGTAAACTTAGAGATTAATTGTGGCCAATTATAGCCATTTTCAGCATCAACACCTTTATTGGCAATTGAAGCTTTTTTAATCATTTGAAGCGCTACTTCACGACCTTTCATAGAGCCTGGCCAAGCCATCATTGAACCATTATAGAATTTACCTTCAATGTTTTTCCCTGAAGATATTTCATTTAATGTGGTTTGTTTAACAACAAATTCACCCTTACTACCTGGAGCAATAATTGCTTTATTTTTTTCTGAGCCTGAAAAATAAGATAACATTTCTTTTTCCAAAGCAGTAGAGTTTTCACCACCGTTTCCTTGGCCTGCTAATACCTTAAGGCTGTCATGCAGTACATGACGAGCAATTTGTCCAGTATAAGATACAGAATTATTTTTTTCACCACTGTAGCTTTTTAAAGTTATAGGAAACGGGCCATAATTTGCTGAATGTCCATCAGCAATTGCAGAACTTCCAATCATAGATATAGCTACGATGAATGATGTGCATTTTAATTTTAATCTAAGCATTTAAGAATCTCCATTATCTAAATTCTCTTCGGGTTATACAAACCTGACTATTTTTGTCAACAATATTCCCGATTAATTTACTCAAGTATTGACATTTTAACAAATGTTATAGATCAGAACTCATAATGAGAATTTTTTTTGAAAATATCATTGGTTATTCAGTTTAAGCTGCAAATTAAACTGGCTATCATAAGTGCCCAAGCTATCTCCTGTGCTTGGGTACTTTTCATATTTCGAAATTTTTTGATATTAATTACAAATTGTAATATTTATAGATTTGATATATTTATAAACTTGTTGCTCAAAAAATTTTGTGCAGGAAAAGGTTCTATTAAATGACTTCAATAATTAATAGATGCGAGTCATCTGGCCTAAGAATGACTGAGCAGCGTCGAGTCATTGCCAAAGTTTTAGATGTATCCAAAGATCATCCAGATGTTGATATCATTTATTCTCGTGTATCTAAAATTGATGACTCGATATCTATTGCAACTGTTTACAGAACAGTAA
>JAHEGS010000163.1 GCA_024645005.1 Bacteroidota bacterium | reverse complement strand
CTAGCAAAAGAAGCAAAGGTTTTAGATAGTATTTCGAGTGATTTAGAGAAAATTATAAAATTTTTACTTTCGGATAGCGATATAGCCAGTTTTATTGAAAACCCTTCAGTAAAAAATATAAATAAACTGAGCGTTTTAAATGTTGCATCAGATAAACTTGAATTGTCAAAATTAACTAAAGACTTTATTGGTGTTGTCACAAAAAAAGGTCGTATTAGTAATATTCGTGAAATAATTTCAAGTTTCAAGGATCTAGTGGCTGATATGCATGGAATTAAAAACGCAAAAGTTTCTTCGGCAAAAAAACTATCAGATACCCAAGAAGATCAAATCAAACAAAAACTAAAAGAAAAATTTAATTCAGATTTTATATTACATACACATGTTGATGAAACATTAATAGCAGGACTAAAAATTCAAATTGGAAGTCAGATGATTGATAGTACAATTAAAAGCAAATTAAACTCACTAAAAGCTAAAATGAAAGAGGTAGCATAATGGATATTCAACCATCAGAAATATCAAAAATTTTAAAAGAGGAAATTAAAAACTTTGGATCCGATTCTGAAATACTTGAAGTAGGTCAAGTACTATCAGTTGGTGATGGTATCGCTAGGATTTATGGACTAGACAATGTTCAAGCAGGTGAAATGGTCGAATTTAATAATGGCACTAAGGGTATGGCCTTAAATCTAGAAAATGACAATGTAGGTGTTGTTTTGTTTGGAAGTGATTCAGGCATTAAAGAAGGTGATACAGTTAAAAGGACAAATTCAATTGTGGATGTGCCAGTGGGAAAAGAATTGCTTGGAAGAGTTGTCGATGCACTTGGAAATCCAATCGATGGTAAGGGTGCAATCAATTCAGAAAACAGATCTCGGATTGAAGTCAAGGCACCTGGAATTATACCTAGGCAGTCTGTATCTGAGCCTATGCAAACAGGACTTAAAGCAATAGATAGTTTAATCCCTGTTGGACGTGGACAACGTGAGCTTATTATTGGTGACAGGCAGACTGGTAAAACAGCAGTGGCTATTGACGCAATTATTAATCAGAAATCAATTAATGAGTCTTCTGATGAATCCAAAAAACTTTATTGTTTCTATGTTGCTATAGGTCAAAAAAGATCAACTGTAGCTCAAATTGTTAAAACTCTAGAAGATGCAGGAGCAATGTCATACACAACAGTGATTGCTGCTACAGCATCAGAGTCTGCACCTTTACAGTTTTTGGCACCTTATGCTGGGTGTTCAATGGCAGAATATTTCAGAGATAATGGAATGCATGCTCTTATCATATACGATGACTTGTCAAAACAAGCTGTAGCATATCGTCAGATGTCATTGTTGCTTAGAAGACCTCCGGGTCGTGAGGCATTTCCTGGTGATGTATTTTACTTACATAGCAGATTGCTTGAAAGGGCTGCAAAACTTAATGACGATAATGGAGGTGGTTCACTTACTGCTCTACCAATTATTGAAACTCAAGCTAATGATGTTAGTGCGTTTATACCAACGAATGTTATTAGTATTACTGATGGCCAAATTTTTTTAGAAACAGAATTATTTAACCAAGGAATAAGACCTGCCGTTAATGTTGGTCTTTCAGTTTCTAGAGTAGGATCTGCCGCTCAAACTAAGGCTATGAAAAAAGTTTCTGGTTCAATTAAATTAGAATTAGCGCAGTATAGAGAGATGGCTGCATTTGCGCAATTTGGTTCGGATCTAGACGTTTCAACTCAAAATCTTTTGAATCGTGGCTCAAAACTTACTGAGCTTCTTAAACAAGATCAGTACTCACCAATGACAGTAGCAGAACAAGTCATTTCTGTATTTGCTGGTGTTAAGGGATATCTAGATGATTTAGAACTTAATCAGATCAAAGACTTTGAAAGAGATTTCTTTGCAAAAATTTCTACATCAAACTCAGAATTAATTGAAAAAATAAACTCATCTGGTGTTTTAGATGACGATGCTGAAAAAATTATAACAGCTTCTATTGAGGAATTTAAGAAAGCTTAATCACTTATAAATATGCCTAGTTTAGACGATCTAAAAAAAAGAATTGCTAGTGTTAAATCAACACAAAAAATAACAAAAGCAATGAAAATGGTAGCTGCTGCAAAGCTTAGAAAGGCACAAGAAGCTGCTGAACAGTCTCGTCCTTATGCCGATAATATGGAGAACCTAATGGACTCCATTTCAAGGGGGTATATTCAAACTGATAGCTCTAGAAACCTTTTAACAGGAAACGATGAAGATAAAACTATTCTATTAGTTTTGTTCACCTCTGAGAGAGGTCTTTGTGGAGGTTTTAATTCTCAGGTTTCTAAGGCGCTTAGAGAAAAAATAATTGAATTACAGAATCAAAATAAGACAGTCAAAGTGTTATGTGTTGGTAAAAAAGGGTATGATATCATTAAGAGACAATACGGCGACTTAATTGTTGAAATGATTGATTTATCATCAGTAAAATCAATCCAATATGAGGATGCAAAAAATATTTCTGATAAAATTATAAAAATGTACTTTGATGCAGAATTTGATAGATGTCTTATTTTTTATAACAAATTTAAGTCAGTAATATCGCAGATACCAACTGAACAACAAGTTATTCCAGCTGAAAAATCTCAAGATGAAACTAATGAAGACCAATCTAAGGACAATAGTTTTTTTGAGTTCGAACCAAATGAAAAAGAAATATTAGAAGAACTTTTACCTCTTAATTTTGCAATACAAATTTTTAAAGCCCTATTAGAAAGTTCAGCAAGTGAGCAGGGAGCAAGAATGAGCGCTATGGATAATGCGTCAAGAAACGCTTCTGACATGATTGATAGTTTAACATTATTTTATAATCGCTCTAGACAAGCAGTAATCACAAAAGAATTAATTGAAATAATTTCTGGAGCAGAAGCAGTTTAAAAAAAGGAGAAAATATGACGAGTAATTTAAAAGGATCTATTTCACAAGTTATCGGCGCAGTTGTCGATGTTACTTTCGAAGAAAACCTTCCGGCGATATTAAATGCATTAAGCGTTCAAGTAGGTGATAAGACGGTAATTCTTGAAGTTGCCCAACACCTTGGGGAGTCAAGTGTGAGAACTATTGCTATGGACTCAACTGATGGAATGTCTAGAGGAGACGAAGTAGTCGATACAGGTAAACAAATTCAAGTACCAGTTGGCCCTGAAACTTTAGGAAGAATTATGAATGTAACTGGCAACCCAGTTGATGAAAGAGGAGATATCAAATCTGCAGAGTCTTGGGGTATTCATAGGGATGCACCTGATTTTGTAAATCAAGCCACTGAAACTGAAATACTTGTTACTGGTATCAAAGTTGTGGATTTATTAGCACCGTATTCTCGGGGTGGTAAGATTGGTTTATTTGGTGGAGCTGGTGTAGGCAAAACAGTGATTATCATGGAACTCATAAATAATATTGCAAAAGCTCATGGTGGATATTCTGTTTTCGCCGGTGTCGGAGAAAGAACTAGGGAAGGCAATGATCTATATCACGAAATGATTGAATCAGGCGTTATTGATTTAGAGGGAGATAAATCAAAATGTGCCTTGGTTTATGGTCAGATGAATGAACCTCCAGGTGCAAGAGCGCGAGTTGCATTAACTGGCTTAACACAAGCGGAATATTTTAGAGATCAAGAGGGTAAAGACGTTTTATTTTTTGTAGATAATATATTTAGATTTACCCAAGCCGGTTCAGAAGTTTCTGCACTTTTAGGTAGAATACCATCCGCAGTTGGGTACCAACCAACTCTTGCTACTGATATGGGTGGTCTACAAGAAAGAATTACGTCTACAGACAAAGGATCTATTACATCAGTGCAAGCAATTTATGTTCCTGCCGATGACTTAACTGACCCCGCACCTGCAACTTCATTTGCTCACTTAGATGCAACTACAGTATTATCTAGACAGATTGCTGAACTTGGTATTTATCCTGCAGTTGACCCTTTAGATTCAACATCAAGAATACTTGATGCGAGGATATTAGGCGAAAAACATTATAATGTTGCAAGAAATGTACAATCAGTATTACAAACTTATAAATCCCTTCAAGATATCATAGCTATTTTAGGAATGGATGAGCTATCTGAGGATGATAAATTAACTGTTGCACGCGCAAGAAAAATTCAAAGGTTTATGTCTCAGCCATTTTTTGTTGCTGAAGTTTTTACTGGCACTCCAGGAAAATATGTAGAACTTGAAGATACAATCAATGGATTTGATGCAATTTGTAAGGGTGAATATGACCACTTGCCTGAAGCAGCTTTTTATATGGTAGGTACTATTGAAGAGGCTGTTAAAAAGGCTGAAAAGATGGCGGAGGATGCAGCAGCCTAATTAAAATATGTCTGAGATTTTTAGTATAAAACTTGTTACGCCTTCAAATGTGTTTTTAGAGGCCAATGCATCACTTGTTACAGTTCCTGCAACAGAAGGTGATATTGGCTTTTTAGCTAATCATGTCAGTTTCATATCCTCTATCAGACC
>JAHEGS010000153.1 GCA_024645005.1 Bacteroidota bacterium | reverse complement strand
CTTGCGTTTTTCTTTTTTGAAGACTAGCTTATCTTGTTTTTTATTGTATTTGATATGGATCAAGTCGCCTTCATTGATATCAGATTTGAGAATCTCTTCTGCTAGTGGATCTTCGAGGTATTTTTGTATTGCTCTATTTAGAGGTCGAGCACCAAAGTCAGAATCAAATCCTTTTTCAGCCAAGTAGTTTTTAGCCTCTTTGTCTAGTTTTATATCGAATCCAATTTGTTTGATTCGAGAGATTAACTCTTCTAGTGATAAGTCCAGTATTTGTTGAATGTGTTCTTTTTCAAGTGAGTTAAATACAATAACATCATCAATTCTATTGAGGAATTCTGGGGAGAAGAAGCGTTTCAAGGCATTTTCGATGACCCCTTTTGAGTTTAGGTCACTTGCTTGGATTTTGGCATTAGTTCCAAATCCAACACCTGCACCGAATTCTTTGAGTTGCCTTGAGCCAATATTAGAAGTCATGATAATAATTGTATTTCTAAAATCTACTTTTCTACCCAAACTATCTGTTAAAAACCCTTCATCCAATACTTGAAGAAGAAGATTGAATACATCAGGGTGAGCTTTCTCAATTTCATCAAAAAGAATTACTGCATAGGGCTTTCTTCTAATTTTTTCGGTAAGGATACCTCCTTCTTCGTATCCAACATATCCCGGAGGGGCTCCAACAAGTCTGGACACTGCAAATTTTTCCATGTACTCACTCATATCAATTCGCATGAGTGCTTCTTTAGAATCGAAAAGGTACTTGGCTAAAGTCTTGGCCATTTCTGTTTTACCTACACCAGTACTACCAAGGAAGATAAATGATCCTATGGGTTTATTGGGTGCCTTTAGTCCAGCACGAGTACGTTGAATGGCTTTGGTAAGCTTGGCTACAGCTTCATCTTGTCCAATAACACTTCCTTTGAGTTCTTCTCCCATTTTCAGGAGTCGGTTACCTTCTTTTTGAGCAATACGTTTGGTAGGAATACCGGTCATCATTGCAATCACGTCAGCTACATCGTCTTCCTTTACTTTATAACGTTGTGTTTTGCTATCTTCTTCCCATTTGACTTTCTCATCTTCGAGATTTTCAAGTAATGATTTTTCCTCATCGCGAAGACGAGCAGCTTCCTCATATTTTTGGCTTTTAACTACTCGATTTTTATTTTCTTTGATTTCTTCAATTTTTTGCTCGAGTTCTAAGATATTTTGAGGTACGTGAATGTTACTCAAGTGAACACGTGCTCCAACTTCATCAAGCACGTCAATAGCTTTGTCAGGTAAATGACGATCAGTGATGTATCGAACACTCATTTTCACTGATGCTTCTAATGCCTCTGGAGTATATTCTACACTGTGGTGATCCTCATATTTAGTTTTGATATTCTCAAGAATTTCAAGTGTTTCCTCAGGTGAAGTAGGCTCAACCATAACGCTTTGAAACCTACGTTCTAAAGCCCCATCTTTTTCAATATATTGACGGTATTCGTCCAGTGTTGTAGCACCGATACATTGAATTTCACCACGGGCAAGAGCAGGTTTAAACATATTGGATGCATCTAAAGATCCGCTAGCACCACCAGCACCAACAATGGTATGAATCTCATCAATGAATAAGATGATGTTATCTGTTTTTTCGAGCTCTGTCATCACCGCTTTCATGCGTTCTTCGAATTGTCCTCGGTATTTTGTTCCAGCAACTAAACTAGCAAGGTCTAATGTGACTACTCTTTTATCAAATAAAACGCGTGAAACCTTCCGCTGAGAGATGCGAAGTGCCAACCCTTCGGCAATTGCAGTTTTACCAACTCCAGGTTCTCCAATGAGAACAGGATTGTTCTTTTTTCTTCTGCTCAAAATCTGGGATACTCGTTCAATTTCTTTTTCTCTTCCAACAATCGCATCCAATTTGTCAGCCTCTGCCAATTTGGTTAAATCTTTTCCAAAATTGTCCAATACTGGAGTCTTACTTTTTGATTTTGGTTTGCTTTGTGGTGGAGTTGATTTCCCTGATTCTTCATGATAAAATTCTTCGGGTGAATCATTACTCATTTCGATAGTTGTGTCAGGGAATTTGTCTTCCATGGCACTTTTGAATAAGTCATAATCTACACCAAATTGGTTTAAGATTTGAGAGGCAACATTATCTTCATCTCTAAGTATAGATAAGAGTAAATGTTCTGTTCGAATAACATCATCTTTAAAAATTTTAGCTTCTAAGTATGTTATTTTGAGGGCTTTTTCAGCTTGTTTAGTTAATGGGATATTCCCAATATTAGAGGTCTTATTTGAGGTGTCCTGGATGCTATCTTCAATTGCCTTTTTGAGTCTGAGCATATCAATACCCATTCCTTTTAAATGTCGGATTGCTTTTCCGTCACCTTGCCTAATTAGACCAAGCAAAAGGTGTTCTGTACCAATATAACTATGACCTAATCGTATTGCTTCCTCACGACTGAACTGTATTACTTCTTTTACTCCCGGTGAAAATTGTGCCTCCATTTTGTATATACATAACAAATATAAGACCAAAAAAGTGTGTCATGCCATCAATTCATGTCCTTTACCTATTTTTTACAAAATTGTAATTGTTAGTTTATTCTATTTGTACAAATAGAGTTATTTCTATATGAATGGTTGATAACTATATATGTACTGATTATCAGTTATTTGTGTAAAATAAATTCATACTTATTTATTAGAAATTTCGTGAAACATTTATGCGACAAAAAAAGGGGTGTTGAAAAAATGGCCCTGATTATTAGTTGTTTATATTTTTGAGTATGGGTTATTAACGTTCCACAAACATTTTTTTATGGTGTGTTAATAATTAAAATAGATGAATCGGTCACTAGGAATTGTTATTGTGCGTAATAATTTTGAGAGTCTTAAGCGTAATTAATTTTAAATTTATAAGTTAGATATTATAGTATCACACATGGATAAAAAGCGAGTCAATACCCCTAAAAGTAAAATGTCAATCAGTAATTTGAATCAAATGTCCAAATTGCAACCTCAGGCTCGTGATTTAGAGGAAGCTGTTTTAGGAGCTCTTATGCTGGAAAAACATGCTGCCGAGAAAGTGGCAAGTTATTTAAAGAAAGAGGCTTTTTATGTAGAGAGTCATCAGATGATCTACGAGGCAATTCTTCAATTATTTATGGCTGGTAATCCTGTTGATATTCTAACGGTAACAGAACAATTACGAAAGAATGCGAATTTAGAGGCTGCTGGTGGGGCTTTTTATATTACCTCTTTAACCAACAGGGTGAGTAGTGCTGCTAATATTGAATATCATGCTCACATCGTTATTCAAAAAAGTATCCAACGTCAATTAATCACTGTTGCAGGAGAAATAGGAGAGAAGGCTTTTGAAGAAACTTCAGATGCTTTTGAACTTTTGGATGAGTCTGAAAAGCAATTGTTTGAGATCAAGAATGACAGCATGACTAAGAATTATGATTCGGTTAGTGATTTGATTGCAAAGGCTATCAAAGACATTGAGGAGTCAAAATCAGATAAAGATGGTTTGTCGGGAATTGCTACTGGTTTTACGGAATTAGACCGTATGACATCTGGTTGGCAAAATAGTGATCTAATTATTTTGGCTGCAAGACCAGGTATGGGTAAGACAGCATTTGTTCTATCGGTAGCCAGAAATGCAGCGGTGATTGCTAATAAAAATATTGCTCTTTTTTCTCTAGAAATGAGTAGTTTACAATTGGTAAAGCGATTGATTTCGTCTGAGGCAGAATTATCTTCTGAAAAGATTAGAAGTGGTAAACTAGCAGAACATGAGTGGCAACAATTGCATACTAAAATTAGTACAATTGAAGATGCTGGGATTTTTATCGATGATACACCTGCATTAACTGTATTGGACCTTAAAGCAAAGGCTCGTAGGCTTAAGCGTCAACGAAACATTGATATGATTATCATTGATTACCTTCAATTAATGAGAGCTGATGAGGGGAACAAAAAGTTAGCAGGTAATCGAGAACAAGAAATATCGTACATATCGAGATCATTGAAATCATTAGCCAAAGAGTTGGATATTCCTGTTATTGCTCTTGCTCAATTAAGTAGGGCAGTTGAACAAAGACAAGACAAACGTCCGATGCTATCAGACTTGAGGGAATCTGGATCTATTGAGCAAGATGCTGACTTGGTGACATTCATTTATCGTCCAGAATATTATGGTATCACTCAAGATGAAGAGGGTAATGATAACGAAGGTTTAACAGAGTTAATCATTCGAAAGCATCGAAATGGTTCACCTGGAACAGTAAACCTGAAGTTCGTTAAGCATTATGGTAAGTTTACAGACTGGGGATATAGCAATTATGGATCAGATACATTTACCGATAGCAGTGTTACATATACCAGTAAGATGAATGACATGTCTCCATTTGATCCAGGAGAGGATGATCCATTTTAATTTTATTCGGTAATAAACTCACCCTTCATTAATCCCCAGTGACCAGGATAGGAACAAATGAACTCGTAATTTCCAGGTTTAGGTGTTTTGAATGAGAAATAGATTGTTTCTCCAATTTGTGCAAGACCAGAATGTGC
>JAHEGS010000150.1 GCA_024645005.1 Bacteroidota bacterium | reverse complement strand
GAAGGCTTTTTACGTATGTGAATAGTGTGTTTTTCATATCGTTATCCTATGAATTCAATTATGGTCAATAGCATTATTCCTTATCATCAATTCCTACAAACATGGGATTAATGAAAATTTCAATAAAACTAACAATAAGACTCCTAGCTCATCGGAAACGCATTTTGTGTCGGCCAAGCAACACTGGGCTTTTTTTCGAGTTAAGTAGAACTCGAATTCATTCCTGCCTTGTATTTGATGAAATTAACCTATACCTTTTGTGAACCAATTATTAACTAAATTAATAAACCAATTATGAAGACTAAGTTCACTTCTATCGCTTTTGTGCTTTCGCTATTCTTACTCTCTTGTGGCAGTTCTAGTAGCAAATAGAAATGGACGGAGGAGGAAAAAGCAAATTTTCTAAAACCCTGTATATTCAATGCTGAAGTGAACGCCAGTCGTTCTGCGGCAGAAAATTATTGCAATTGTACTTTGAACGTTCTCATGAACAAATATGCTACGGCTGCGGAAGCTGATGCCGCATATTTATTAATGACACCAGAGGATTTAATGCAACTGACCGCGCCCTGCCGTTAAATAAATTAAAGGCTAATTGGCTCAAACATTAAACCTCACTACAGGGTATTTTCAAAAACACAAATAAAAAAAGCCCTCCGAAACGGCAGGACTGAAAATCTGCATGATTCTTAAGAGGTGTTAGTCTAATCTAACACCATCGTTCCAGTTTGATTCTTCAATGAGTCGCCCGTTTTCATCCCATTCTTGGTGTAATCCATCTTGCTCACCATCCTTGAAATTCCCAGCACTCTTCAATTGACCGTTAGAGTGCCATTCTTTCCACAAACCGTCCTGCTTATTATCTCTAAAAAAACCCTCAAATTTCAACTGCCCATTCTCATACCATTCTTGTCCCAACCCCTCTAACAAATTGTCCTTAGAATATACTTTGGTTTTTAATTGCCCATTCTCATACCATCTCTGCGCCAATCCATTGTTCTTACCATTCGCCACTGTAACTTCAAAAGCTAGTTGGCTATTGTCATGGACTTCATAAAATATACCCGTAAATAATTCGCCTCGATAATATAAAGTGGAGGAGCTCCTTACTAAATCCTTAATATGCACTCTATTTTGAGAGTAACCAACGAATACTAAACAGATGGATAAAATAGATAAAAGCTTCTTCATGGGTTTGGTTTTTTGATTCAATCAAATATAATAAGCCCCTCCGAAACGGAAGGGCTGAGTATATGATTAACCAGTAGTGTTATTTTATTACCCTACCATTCTTATAATTTCTTGTTTCCTTCAATTCACCATCCTTATACCAACTTTTATATAGTCCGTGTCTTAGACCGTCTTTATAGTTTTCTTCATACTTCAAATAGCCATTTTCATACCATTCCCTAACAAGTCCATTAAGTTGGCCATCTTTCATACTTCCTTCCCAGCCAAGCTGTCCAGTCTCAGACCATTCTCTATGTAGATCGTTTTGCTGGCCATATTCATAAGAATATTCCTTTTCTAATTGGCCATTGGGATACCATAGCCTATACCGCCCGTGCGGTAACCCATCTTTTACATTGAGCTCCCAGAGTTTTTCTGTTTCCCAACCTATAACGGGAACATAAACAACACCACTAAATAATTCTCCTTGATGCCGAAAAACAGCAAAATCTAACGAATCTACGTATGAGTTGCCTTCAGAATATTGAACGCTTAAATCAAAATATGATTTATGTTTTGTACAACTTAAGAGTACAAGACAAAAGGCAATAATTGGAAGCAGCTTTTTCATTGATTACAATTTTTACTTTAAATCTAAAAAATGATGTTATCAGAGCATTACGGATATATTTTTTCAGATTCAATTATTGAGGAAACATAATCCTTGTTAAAGGGAATCTGAGCAATTCCTTTATCCCAGATTTGAGGTGAACTAAGTGAGTCTTGCCTTTCTTTGAGGGTTCTTCGAAGAGCGGCAACTTGGCGTCTTTTCATTTCCCAATAGTTATTAATTCTCAGGTTGTCCTTAAGTCTCTCAACTTCTTTCTTTAAAGCATCAATTGAATAGGATTTTCGGGCCTTAATACGGACAGTTTCGCTGTATGAGGCTAGCCAGAAATTGTCAAGCTTATACGGTTTTTCATTAAATGTGTAGCAATGGTCAATTAGGTCGTTGTACTCGGATAAGAGCCCTGCGACCTCTACATAGTTATAGCTGACCCCAAAATTCTTAGCATCCTTTGAAATAATCTTATCAAGAGAGTCTATGGTCACAATTAAGCGGGATTTCATGTACTGGTTTATTGAGTCACTTCTAGTTTGTTTACGACTTAACACCCGTAGTTCTTCTTTAATATATTTTTCTTCAATCAGATTTGGGATTAAAGCATCCTTGATGCATGCTTTATAAGTCAGGTCATGCGCCGACCACACCTTAACGATATTTCCTTCAAGGGTCCCTGTTGGAATGGTAGTTGCAAGCTGTGTTAGTTCATCCGCTGTTAAAATTCTATTTCCATCTTGAATTCTTCTATACGCCTTTTTTGAAACTCCAATACTCTCAATAAAATGTAGTTCGCAATCAGATAAAGAATTATAGTTAGTCACAACTGAGAATAAAAGGAATATTAATCCAGAAGAAATGATACCTGTAATTAAGCCAATACGAAACGATCTGTATGGTTTTTTAAGCTGGGGAAACACCGTTACTCTTAAATTATTTCGAGATTTTTTAAGAAATCTTCTTTTGATGACTAATAGTCACTAAAGCTAATGAAGTATTTTAAAAACATTTTTTGTGAACGAATAATACTATATCCGTACAATATAATTCAAAGGTTTTCTAATCAATGTTACTCAGATCTTCACAAAGCCATTGTTTGAGACGTTCGATAACTTTGGCATTTTGATAGGAATATTCAAGGCTGTATTCATCTATGTCACATACAGCAATTTCAGTCACGTGACTTAGCTCCAGTCCGCCTAATTCGGTACCATATTCTTCAATTCGCTCCTCATCGTTGCCATTGAATGGGTCAGTTAATCTATACGTTTGACCGTCATTACACTCGAAAACCCAGATATCTTTCTGTTTCTTGTTCTTAGAAATTAACTCTTTCAACAAGTCTTCCACGTAACCTTCATTAGGGTCACCAGTGTAAATGTTATTTTCACAATACCAGTAGAAATTATCATCATCTGAGATTCGGAGTACACCATCTAAATGTGCGTCCCACCAAATCATTTCTACGTCATCAATTAAATATTCAGGAATGCCAATTTCCTCAAATGCCTTTTGAAGTCTCTCTTTTAATGGGTTTAGCTTTGGATCAGTCGTATGAAATTCAATTCTCCTTATGGAACAGCAGAGAGCAGCTCTACATATGGTCATTTCCCCAATAAGTGAACCTTCTTCTAAGGCTTTTTTAAGCACGTCTATCCTTTTCATATTGACGATTATTCATATCCCCAAGATTTAGCTTCAGTTCTTTTGACTTGACCTTCCATTATGAATTCATTACTGTAAGTCTCCAACTCACCGTTTTCATACCAACTTTGGCAAACCCCATCCCAGAAAGCATCGATTGATTTTCCTTGTGCAATAGGGCACAAGTGAAAAAGAATTTGCCAGTAGTGACTAAATTAAAATTACAGCGCTGTTTTAGAAGGGTCACAA
Source organism: Bacteroidota bacterium (assembly GCA_024645005.1). Lineage (GTDB taxonomy): Bacteria > Bacteroidota > Bacteroidia > NS11-12g > UBA9320 > UBA9320. The sequence continues at coordinate 941 of JAHEGS010000150.1, read as the reverse complement.
CATTCAATTGGGTCTAACGAAAATCACCTAAAACAAAAAAGTTGATTTCATTTAGTATGATTATTCAAATGATTCCCCGCTTTTCTAAGACCTACGATAATATTGCCAAAAGATGCTAAAATAATCAAGCCAAAAAATATTTGGATTATCCCTATAGCCATAGCCACTCCTGCGCTTTCCAAATTCATGTTGGAAATAAATAAAATAACTACTATTACTGCGCCAATTATGCTAGACCATAATATGGTGCTGAAGGCATTTGCAACTTTTTTCAATGCATCACCAGCGCCCTTTAATGCATCACCAGAATCTTTGAGTGTACTGATGCTAAAACCCTCTTCGTTATTTAGGTTGCTACCTGATGTTGAGTTTTTTTCAATTTTAGTCTTAAATTCTTTAAAATCAGATACTTGATGCCTTGAAAAAAAATGAACCTTCATTGAACCCCAATTAGAACCATACTCACTACAGAAATCATCTATTGATTCAGCTATTGAATCCCAAGCACCCAGTTCCTCGAGTACTATAGCTGAAAATGTCGTCTTATCTCGGGAAACAATTCTCCACTTTTTTACTATTGTTACAAGGGTTTCTTTAGATGAATTTAAAATTTGTGCAAGGTCGTTATCGTGCATAGCTTTGTTAATTTCCTTAAAAATAATAAAAAGCCTTAAGCGAAGTATGTGACACTAAAAGTGACACATTGAGCCCCAAAAGTGACACAATAGAATTTTCAGAATTGTTACCTTTCCTCTAATTATTAATCCATCACTTGGATTATCATCAGTTGTTAAGGTCAGTAGGGACAAGGCTTACAGAAACAAAAAAGCCCTCCGAAAAGGAAGGGCTTTCAATGTGGAGAAGATCGGGCTCGAACCGACGACCTCTTGACTGCCAGTCAAGCGCTCTAGCCAACTGAGCTACATCCCCAACGAGGCGCA
>JAHEGS010000144.1 GCA_024645005.1 Bacteroidota bacterium | reverse complement strand
TAAAGTAGCCCTATTCCCAGGAACGTTTGATCCATTCACACTTGGACATTTAGATATCGTCAATCGTGGGTTAACCATGTTTGATGAGGTGGTGGTCGCTATCGGGGTGAATACGGGCAAAAAACACCTCTTTTCGTTGGAGCAACGTGAGCAGTGGGTCAACGAATTATTCGAGAACGAACCTCGCGTTAGGGTAGCTTCTTACGAGGGACTTACAGCTAAGTTTGCGGAACAGATTGGAGCCCAATTCATCCTACGAGGTCTTCGTACCACCCAAGACTTTACCTATGAAAAGCAAATTGCTTATGTGAATGAGGACATGTCACCCAGTATCAATAGTGTGTTTTTGATGAGTCAACAGACCAATGCTACAGTGAGCAGCACCATTGTTCGGGATTTAATTCAATTTGGGGGTGATTATGAAAAGTATCTACCACCATCGATTTGCAAAGCAATTCAATCTTAATCTTCTAGTTCATTGCATTTGAATATGCATCAATGATGTATCGAATGGCAGGATAGGTATCTAGTTCATTCAGATTTAAATCTGAGATAGTCATCCATTTTACTTCCTCAACTCCCTCCTCGATTTGAGGCACAAAGGATTGTTCTTGATTTGCGTTCATCCGATACCAATGGGTTTGTTTGATAATCCATTGTTCGTTTTGATAATAAGTATGAAAGGTATCGGGTAGGGCATGGCTTAGTGTAAGGTTTTTTGCACCTGTTTCTTCCATTACCTCTCGAATGGCACATGTTTCGATGTCTTCTCCCGGTTCGAGTTTGCCTTTGGGGAGGTCCCATTTTCCTAGTCTTTTGATGAATAACAATTCATTTTTAGGATTCAATACTAAACCTCCAGCCGCAGTAATGAGATGAAATACGTCTTGCACTTTTTTTAGTAATTCTGTCGGATTACCAAGAAGTACGATGGTGGTTTCACGCGAATTTTCACTAGCCAAGGTCAGGGCTTTTTTTATGGGGTCTTCTTCCGAATTAGAGATCACAAAGTCGGGCTTATCTATTTTCATTTCATCTTGAGGATTGGCAAGAATCAATCGATGTTTCCCATGAAAAATATGATACATTTGTCTTACCATTATGAGTTCAATGATTGAAACAAAAATCGCCAAAATATTATTAGAAACAAGAGCGATCAAGCTATCGCCCGATCAGCCATTTAAGTGGAGCAGTGGGTGGAATAGTCCGATTTATTGTGACAACCGAACGGTGCTTTCTTATGCTACCTATCGCAAGGAAATTAAGGAGATGCTTTCCGAAAAAATCAAGCAGCACTATCCCGATGCGGATACCATCATAGGTGTGGCGACTGCGGGAATAGCCATGGGAGCATTGATAGCAGACGAATTGAACTTAAGCTATGCCTATTGCCGACCAGAACCCAAGTCGCACGGATTGAAAAGACAACTGGAGGGTAGGGTAGCAGAAGATGCCAAAATAGTGGTGCTGGAAGACCTGATTAGCACAGGCGGCAGTAGTTTGAAGGTGGTTGATTATCTCCGTTCCGAAGGATATCATGTTATGGGCATGGCTGCGATATTCACCTATGGATTTCCGTTAGCCGCTGCCAATTTTGAGGCTGCCAATTGTGCGTGTATTACCTTGAGCAATTACAGTAGCATGATACAAGAGGCCTTAGCCTCTGGGTATGTACAAGCAGCCGATTTAGACAAATTGGCTCAATGGCGAGAAAGTCCCGATACGTGGGGGTAGGTTATTTTTTTTCTAATTTATCGTTTTTTGAAGTGGTCGAAATCGCTACGCGAGTACCCTTTTTGAGTTTTTTACTGATGGCATCATAGGGTCCAACGATCACCTCTTCGAGTCCTTCGATACCCGATACAATTTCGATATATCGACTGTCTTGAATGCCCGTTTGAATGACGTGTTTTACGGCCCTACCTTCTTCGATGCTGAAGATGACCTCGTCAATGGATTCTTCAAGGGTTGTAGTGTCTTCTTCGGTGCGTGTCCCAATGGCTTCAATGGGAAGACTGGGTATTTGCGTTTTCACCTGCGTTTGAATCTCGACATTGGCACTCATTCCCGGTAAAAATGGAGAATCAGAAAGGGCGAGTAAGTCCAAGTAGCTGGATTTTAGAAGTCGAATTTTTACCTCGAAATTGGTCACCTGATCACTCGACATGACATTGCCTGCATTTTTTGCACTCTTGGCAATTTCGGTTACGATGGCTTTGAAAGGGCGTTCGTTGTATGCATCTACTTCTACAAGGGCTGTATCTCCTTTTTTGACATAGAGAATGTCATTTTCATTGACATCCACGATGACTTCCATGTTATTGAAATTGGAGATGATCATGATTTCGGTTCCTGCCATTTGTGCTGTACCGACTACCCGTTCTCCTTTTTCATTGTTCAATGCACTCACTACTCCGTCTGATGGGGCGTAGATGCTTGTTCTACCCAAAGCCTTGTTGGCCTCATTGAGACTGGCTCTTGAATTATCAATACCAAACTTGGCGGCAGCTAGTCGCTGTTCTGCAGCAGTTACTTCACTTTTGGATACTTGATAGGCTGTTTTGGCAGCATCCCATTCTGCCTTGCTCAATACACCTTGGTCGAAGAGTTTTTGATTTCGAGCATAGACTACTTCTTGTTCTTGGAGTCGTGCCTTGGTTTGTGTAAGCTGGGCTTGGCTTGTTTTGTAATTGCTTTGTGAACTACTCAATCCCGCTTGCGCTCGATCTTTTGACGTAATATACAAATCGGGGTTGATCTTGAGCAATAGCTGTCCCTCTCTTACGGTATCGCCTTCTGCTACATACAACTCTTTGATTTCTCCAGATACATCTGCACTGATTTTTACCTCGGCCTCTGGACGTATTTTCCCATTGGCACTAACGGTGCTAATGATGGTTCGTTGTTGTATTTTCCCGACAGTCACTTCCAATTCCCCTCGTTTTCGGTTTTTGCCAATAATGATAAAGGTGGTCAACAAGACCACTACGCCAATTCCGATGTATATTTTTTTTCTGTTCATTATAATGATAATTCTTTTCCTTTATAGAAGTTGATAATTAATGTTCTGAATACCCATTCGTATTTTGAATTGAGGAGTTGCATCTGTGCTTGGCTCCATTGATTTTTGGCTGCGAGCAAGTCTACACTATTCATAGCACCGGCATCAAAGCGTTTTTGACTGAATTCAAAGTTGAGTTTTTGAGCACCGGCATTTTGGATATTAGCCTCGTATCGCGATTGGGCTACCTTGAGGTTGGTGTAGGCATTGGTTACATCATTTCTCAACTGATTTTTGGTTGATTGCAGATTCAACTCACTGATTTTCGTATTCATTTTAGCGTTTTCTATAGCTGTTCGGTTTCGGTATCCGTTGAATAAAGGTACAGCAATGGAAAAGCCCACTTGCTGACCTAAGTTGTCGGAGAGTTGATTGCCAAAAGCCTTATCAACGTAGTTGGTCTCTACGTTTGGAACAAGCACCGTTTCGAGGGTGTTTTCGGTATATCCAATGGGAATAAACGAGGTGTCTCCGAAGCTGATGCTTTTGCCACTTTGCGAGTAAACGGTATTGACATTTCCATAGGCAGATATCGTAGGTTGTAATCTTGCTCCTGCTACTTTTTCACTGTATTTACTTTGATCGATTAATGCTTGTGCTTGTCTAACCTCTGGTAGATTTTGAAGTGCCGATTCATAGATTTCTCGAACACTTTCTGTCAATTGTTGAGGTTCGCTGATGGCCATGTCCGCATTGATCTTCAACGGTTGATCGAGTGGATATTGCATTAAATTCATCAAGGTGTTGTACCCAATTTGAATGGCATTTTCTGCATTGATGATGTTCACCACATCATTGGCCGATTGAGCTTTTAAGTTGAGAACGGTACTTTGATTGGTAGCACCATTTTGGAAGAGTATTTGAGCACGTTCAAGCTGACTTTTCGTGATTTCATTTTGAGATCTCGCTAATTTGAGATTTTCTTCAGCCTGAATTATTTGAAGAAAGGTGCTTGATACCGATAATGCAATTTGATTTCGAATTACAGCTGAACCAGCTTCATTGGCTTCAATGGCCGAATGATTTTGTTTGATGGTGTTGTTTACCTGACTGCCTCCATATAACAATACTCCCGAGCTAATGGAAAATGAATTGCTTTGAATAGAGGTATTGTTAAAACTATTCGTAAAAGGATCGATGGTTCTACCGATGTTGTAGTTGTGGTTTCCATTGCCATTGACGGTGGGTATTCGACTCAGTTTACTTTGTTTTAAGTTATTTTTTGCAATTTCACCTTGCAATATATTTTGTTGAACATTGGTGTTGTTCTCCAAGGCGTAGGATATGCATTTTTGAAGTGTCCATGGAGAAGATTCCTGAGCATGGAGACTTAAAAAGCCAAATAATGAAAGTGTGATAAATAGTTTAGTCATTTTAAAAATTAGATACAAATCTAATGGCATACGCTTTACTTTAGTGCATGACTCGACTAATGGAGCAATATCTTCGTTTTATTTTTGTTGGATTCATGTAGTTTTGTGTGGTTGAATTTCTGGAAATCCATCGGTTCGTTTTTTCTTCCTCAACTCACATGGAGTAGAGCAGTAACATCAAAAGAGGTGTTTTTGACCTTTGATGATGGTCCACATCCTGAAATTACTCCTTGGGTAGTCAATGA
>JAHEGS010000140.1:1367-4700 GCA_024645005.1 Bacteroidota bacterium | reverse complement strand
CCCAATCAAAAGTTTCAGTTGCTAAAGAAAATGGATCAATTCCTACAACAGATTTAGCTTTAGATGCAATTTCACGTACTAATGTACCATCATTACATCCTATTTCAAGGACATCGGATTGACTCAAATCTATATTGGTTTGAATAGTTTTTATTATCTCTGAAACGTAGGAAATATATGCAGTAGATGAACTACTAAAAAAATTATAGTCCCCCCCATATAAAATGTTTGGTGGAGGTGAATTAAAAACATGAGTTACCAAACATTTTTCACATTTTCTATACTGTAATGAGAAAGAATCCTTCTTTCCTAGTAAAGATGTAATTGGTATAGAGCCAAAATCCAGAATTAACTCGCTTTTTTCATCACCACAATTTGAGCATTTTTTCAACATAAGTTTTTGTAACTTTGTAATTGTTGATTATAATAATCTTCTAAAGTTATAGCCTGTGAATCTTTATTTGAAATTTCTGTAATTTCCAATTCCCAAATATTCTTTAACTTATTCGACAATGGTGAGATATCTAATTGGTCGTCTGGATTATATTTAACATTGTGACTGTAATGAACAATACAATTATCAGTTAAACATTGAAACCCATGACCGAACCCCTTGGGTACATAATATGAAGTAGATGGGTCTGACAATTTTGTGCTATATACTTTTCCAAAAGTTTTTGAATTAAATCTTAGATCAACACATATATCAAGAATTTTACCGTTCAAACAAGTGACCAGCTTTTCTTCTTCAGATGACTTAGACCCGTGTATACCTCTTACTGCACCCATTTTTATTGTTTTTGAAATATTGATTTGTTTAACGTCAAAAATAGACTCACCAGAATGAAAAATCTTATCAAAGGATCCGCGCTCATCTGAGAAGGTTTTATTTTGAATTATTTGAGGATTTACAATTATTTGCATTTTAAACTACCAAAAGTTCAGGAATTGTAGTTATAAACTTTTTTGTACCAATTTTATATTCATTAAACTGTTTTATTATTTCAGTTTTAATATTCCAGGGTAGAATTAAAATATCTGAATATTTATCATATATGATTTTATCAACAGAATAAATTGGGATACCCGAGCCTGGACAATATCTATTATGCTTTAATGGTGACATATCAGAAGTAAACTTAATATCTTTATAAGTTACGCCGCAATAATTTAAAAAAACATTCCCTTTTGTTGGGGCACCATAACAAACTATAGGGCCATTATCATTGATATATTTTAAAAAATTATTTTTTGATGCCTCCGCTTTTATAAAAAACTCTGTATACACATTTCCAATTGAAAATTGCTCAAACTCTTTTTCAATGAGATTTTTCAATCGATCAGTCTTAGCAATTTTTTGTTTAGAAGCGTATAAGCGAATTGAACCCCCATGTGTTATTAAATGTTCAGCATCTGATATGTATAATCCATTTTTCTCAAAAACACTTATAGCAGAATTTAACGTATAATAACAAAAATGCTCATGATAAACAGTGTCAAATTTACCACCAAGAAACATATCAGCAGCATACTGAACTTCTACAATAAATTTACCAGCATCATTTAATGCACGTCTTACACCACTCAAAACTGACATTAGATCTGGCGTATGCGCCAGCATGTTATTTGATAGAATAAGATCAAATTGGCCCTCATCTTTTATAATTTCAACCGCAACGTCATCATTAAAAAAATCAATTTTTGTCTTCACGCCATCTTTAATTGCCACTTCTGCGGGTCCCTTTGTTGGCTCCACGCCTAAAACGACACTACATTCATTAAAATATTTTAAAAAATACCCATCATTACTTCCAATTTCTAAAATTGAAGAACCCATACCAATATTAAACATTTCTTTGTAACTTTTTGCTGCAAGCTTACAGTGATCCAACCATGATTTAGAGTATGAACTAAAATATGGATAATTATCGCTAAACACTTCAATAACAGGCAAATGTGTTCCTACTTGGACTAAATTACAAGTTGAGCATTTCACTAAATCTAATTCATATTTTGGTAAATCTAAAGCTTCCTGTTGCGATAACTCAAATCTGTTACAATTTGGTAACTTGCCCAATGTTCCAAGCGCATCAATATTTTTACTACCACAGCCTATACAGTTCATAATTAATCTCATAAAAAATCCAAATTATTTTAATGTTTTAACCAAGTGTTATATGTATGAAAAATCCCATCAAAAAGTGATCGGCCACCATCCCAGCCCAATCTTTGAAGTTTTCTACTGTCCATTAGCTTTCGTGGTGTTCCATCCGGTTTTTGTTCATCCCATGTAATTTTAGCCTCATAACCAACTACTTTAGCAATGATTTCTACCAGTTCTCTTATAGACACCTCATTACCCGAACCGACATTAATATGTTCATAATCTGAATAATTTTTTAATAAAAATAAAAGAGCACCTGCTAAATCGTCACAATGCATAAATTCTCTTAATGGTTTGCCACTTCCCCAAACCATTACATCTGAACTATTAGAAATCTTTGCTTCATGAAATTTCCGCAATAATGCAGGTAAAACATGAGAGCTTTCTAAATCATAATTATCCCCTGGACCATATAGGTTTGTTGGCATAGCCGAGATCCAATCGTAACCATATTGCTTTCTATAAGCCTGAATCAATTTAATGCCTGTAATTTTTGCTATAGCGTACCATTCGTTTGTTGGCTCCAAAGCACCAGATAATAAACTATCTTCTTTAATAGGTTGATCAGCTAATCTTGGGTAAATACATGAAGAACCTAAAAACAGCAGACGTTCAACTTTATTCAAATGGGCAGCATGAATGATGTTTGCCTCAATCATTAAGTTTTCATACAAAAAATTGACTGGGAAATTTTTATTGGCCAGAATTCCACCAACTTTAGCTGCAGCTAAAACTATTGCGTCAGGTTTGACTGCATTCATCCATTCATTAACTTCAGCCTGGTTAACGAGATTTACCTCATCACGGCCAGCTTTAATTATATTACAGTCTTCGTTTTCTAATTGGCGACAAACTGCAGAACCAACCATGCCGCGATGGCCCGCCACCCAAACTTTCTTACCAAATAAATTATATGTCATACTAATCTTCCAGAGAAATTGGCAGTTCTAAACCATGATCTTTTAGAATCGACACTCTTCGTGCAGCCTTATAATCTTCTATGACCATCTCAGCACACATTTCTTGTGCAGTAATTTCTGGAACCCAACCTAACTTATTTTTTGCTTTTGACGGATCACCCAACAATGTTTCAACTTCTGCTGGTCTAAAATATCTTGGATCAATTTTCATTATTACATCTCCAACTTTTAATGCTGGAGCAAAATCAC
>JAHEGS010000140.1:0-1357 GCA_024645005.1 Bacteroidota bacterium | reverse complement strand
TCTGGCGTATCTTCTTGAAGCATCATCCACTGCATTCTAACATAATCTTTTGCATGACCCCAGTCTCGCAAAGCATCTATATTACCCATATATAAACAGCTCTCAATTCCTAGCGCTATATTAGACAAACCACGTGTAATTTTACGTGTCACAAAAGTTTCACCACGACGCGGTGATTCATGATTAAAAAGAATTCCATTACACGCATACATTCCATAGCTTTCACGGTAATTAACTGCAATCCAATAGGCATACATTTTGGCTACTGCATAAGGCGAACGTGGATAAAATGGTGTCGTTTCGCGTTGAGGTGTTTCTTGCACCAAGCCATACAATTCAGATGTAGATGCTTGATAAAATCGTGTTTTATTTTCAAGATTGAGGAAACGAATTGCTTCAAGCATTCGAAGCGTCCCCATAGCATCTACATCAGCAGTATACTCAGGGGAATCAAAGGAAACTGCAACGTGAGATTGTGCGCCTAAGTTATATACTTCATCAGGCTCTATATCTTTTATGATCCGTGTTAAATTTGAAGAATCTGTTAAATCGCCATAGTGTAACTTTAAGTTTACATTCTCAGTATGCGGGTCTTGATATAAATGATCTAATCTTTGTGTATTGAATGATGAAGATCGACGCTTTATTCCATGAACTTCATACCCTTTATTTAGTAGAAATTCAGTTAAATATGAACCATCCTGGCCAGTTATACCAGTTATAAGTGCACGTTTCATATTGCTTCCTTGTTCAAAATCTTTTTCTAGAGTGTTATTTCGATACTTATATCATTCAACTGAAATTAAAAATAGAAAACCATATAAAATATATTCTTTATTTGTATCAAGTTTTTTAAATTATGCATTTGCGAAGGTGCCGCATTTCCACTTTTGCAATTAGTTCGTATAAGGATTATAAATCAAGGTAAATACTATGGCATCTCAGAAGAAAAAAACTCATCTTGGCTTTAAAGAAATTGAAGAAAATGAAAAAGCTCAATTGGTGCGTGGAGTTTTTTCATCAGTCGCTTCAAAATATGACGTTATGAATGATGTAATGTCTTTTGGAATTCACCGTATTTGGAAAAATAGTATGATGGACTGGCTAACTCCTCAACCAAACCAGAAATTACTAGACGTTGCAGGAGGCACAGGTGATATTTCATTTCGCTTTTTAAAGAGAGCACATTCTGCACATGCTACAGTCTTCGATATGACACAAAGTATGCTAGATGAGGGACAGCTAAGAGCTGAGGCTGAAAAAATGGCAAATCACCTAGATTGGGTTTGTGGGGATGCGATGTCTCTTCCATTTAAAGATAATTCATTCGATGTTTATACAATATCATTTGGGATCA
>JAHEGS010000133.1 GCA_024645005.1 Bacteroidota bacterium | reverse complement strand
GTATTACGTATCAAAAGTAGGGAAAGATGGGGTTACCTCATATCGCCCGCGGGGAAAGCGAGTCCCTTCAAATCTATTTAAACATCAGATTCAAATGATTAAGACAAGGTGTTACGTCGAAGTACTGTCCTTCTTTGGAAATGTTCTTTTCAATCTTCTCATAGTTAGGGGCCTTTGAAGATGCTTTCTGAGCGTAGGTACTCATAGAGCATAAAACAAATGTGCAGACTAGGAAGAAATTAGTTTTCATGGCGGTTTAAGTTGAAATTACAAGAATAGAAGATACGACAGTATTGGTAGAATACGATGATCCGAAATACAAACTAAACCAAGTTCTAGAGTAAGTATTTAAAGCAATAGATATGTACTTGGTTCCGATGTGGATATTCATGAATTAAATATTCCGGAGAATCCAAAAGCTAATGATAATTGACAGCGTCACAAAAATCGCATTTCGACCATATAGCTTTTTTCTCCATCGCAGCGCCCTTTCGCTAGGCCTTTTAATCGCATCAAATATCAGCCCCAATATGATATAGGGTATGGATATGACGAGAAGGAAGTTTTGTTTTGCAGCGCCGTAAAAATCAAGATTTAAAAGGTGATGAACAGCTCGTTGCGAACCGCAACCTGGGCATTGCAAACCTGTCATTTCCAAAAATGGACATTTTGGAAAAAGTGTACTTTCTTCAGGATTGTAAGATTGATAAAGTAAGGCAACACCAATAAAAAATGATGCTATTAATACCCATTTAGCAATCTTTTTATAGAGATCCACCTATCGCTGCAAAGAAATACAACAAGCTCACTACAACACCAATCCAAAAACTGATGGTAGTCCATTTTTTAGCATTTGCCGACGCTCTCTGGGCACCTATGTAATCACCTGCGTAGAACTTGGATTCAACACTAGCTGCATTGACAATACCGGCTATCCCAAATGGCAAACAACAAAATAAAGTGACAAGAATGGATTCGACCATCCATGTTTTCGGAGGTATTTGATTATTCGCGTTATCAAATCTATTCTGATTTGGATTTATACTTGGCCCTGGTGATGGTGTAGGTGATGGTGCAGGCGCAGGAGCTGCAGCGAACAACATTTTCAATTCATCTACTTCACTTGCTTTTGACCATCCGGGCATTCCTGATGACCAGACCAGGGTGGAGCCCTCCACACCATTAGAAATTAACTGAGTCTTCTCTACAGGTCCTTGCTGCTTTCCATTTTCGTCTAAGAAGAAATATTGCATCGTTTCATAGCATTAGTAATCGGGCTAAAGTATTAAAAAAACTTATACATCATTTAAAAAAACAACGACCGTACGTGAGTGTCCTTGTATACTTCATCAGAGCAGTTGTCTTATATACAGCATATCAATTCTATTCGCTGTAGTGTAGAACTAAAACCTAATTCAATGTCTATACACTACGTGAAAACAAGGTTGTTTTTTTTTCCGTCACAGCCCAGCACTTACGATTAGACTTCATATCCCTAATAACGCCAGCTAACGTTTCTTTTAAATAATCAATATGACATTGATCTAAAGCAACACCGGTATTTGAAAAGCGAACGTATGTAATATCAAAACATTCACCATACATATGGGCACTATTCTTGCTCGCATTGGAATTATTTCGACGTAATTTTTCTACCTGCTCCTTAGTTCTTGTAAATGAAGTCACGATAAACTTAGAACCTTCTAATCCAGTGCCTTCTAATTCAGATTGAAAATTAGCACCTATGTCTAGCAACAGATTGTAAGCTTCCTTTGTAAGGAAAGCATAACTATGCGTCAATGCATCAATTTTAAAGTATTCACTTTCCTCGACACGCACCATTCGATCATTGTCTTCTAATTCTTTGCGTGATGCGCTAGCTTCAATTCCATCTCTTTTCGCCTGTTTTTGGTATGTACGCATTTTATCCGTTAACCTATGGCTCACTCGCTCAACATTAAAATCATTACATCCAATGTGCTCTTTATTACTATTACTAACATACTGTAATGCATATTCAACAGATCCTTTGGAATTCCGAAAGAATTCTAAAAACTTCGTGCGAAAAAATTTGTATGAAAACACTAGAGTAATGATTATTAGACCTACAAAGCCGTAGTAGATTAAGTTTCTAAATTTTTTCATAACTGATTAAGGTTTCGATTAAAAAATACAATGTGAATATTTCTTATATAATTCACCAGTTAATATCAGAACGAAAACCCCTGAAAAGGAGTATAACAGGCCCTGAAAAATCAAAACCCAAACAAATGACTGCAAACTTTTAACAACAGATTCATGGTGCTTATTTCTCGAAACCAAAGTCTTATAAAAGACACGAAAAAGGGCTACCACTAAGGAAATGAATAGTACAGTACTCATTTCTATCCAGTATAACTCGAATTGACATCCCCACCAAATACGACTGAAGTATTCTAAAGTACTCGCATATTTAATTAATAATGAAGATACGACAGGTACGACGACAAGCACGCAGATAAGTCTTACAAGCAATGGCTTCCTATTCTCCCATCCACTAATCCGAGAGAACATCCAGACTAGATTCTTGTGAACATAACCTACCAGCAAAGGCTATTTTGATACATCATCCTCAAGTAACCTTAAGAGCTAGGAGTATATCCCATGCTAGTACTTCCTAGGTATTACTTATAAATATAAAATGCTTATTAATGTCGGGTTCAGTGTGAGTTGAGACAATATTGATAGGTTTCAGTAAGGTGATAAATTTCAATTAATTTAAAGTCAGTTAATTAAAAAGCGGAAAATAAACCTTTTAAAAAACGATATCCACCGTAAAGAACTGCTCCATAAAATGCTACATAAGTTCCGCCATCAGCTGCCGCCGCATAAGTTGCACCAGTCACAACAAGACCTCCTATTGCCCACAAGGCACCATAAAGCATATCATTTCTTGCGTTCTGCTTTTTAACAGACTTAATTTGTTGCTGAAGATTATTCACAACTATAGAAGCGCTCTCCTCATCAAGCCCTTGATTAATCAGTTCATTTTTTGTTTCAAGAGCATTTTTATTTTCATTAACCATAAGGTTAGCTGCATACTCATAAATTTGATTTACTGCTTTTTCTTCTTCGGTTGGATCCATAATTGTTAGCTACTAAATTTTATATTTGTCCATGTCCTTAGCATCTCTGTTGATTCAGGACTTGACACACACTCACTTCCAAGCTGGTTTAATGACTAATCCTTATAATTCCTTTCGACAACATCCATGGCGGCATATTATAGGTAACTCGTTTTGACTGTCCTTCAGAGACTAGAACATTTACTTCATTAGCCCCACATTCTGCTTTACCAAAATATGGAAATGAAATCCTCACATGATATTCACCTGGCGGCAGTTCAAAGAAAGATTCTCCCCAACTTTTCTTATACCTGACTCCATTTATTTCAATTGTTGGTGTAACAAAAAAAAGGAACCATGCTAGAGGGAAAAAACCGGTTCTGATTTGAATACCTGTTTTCATGAATGAATAAGATTTAAAAGATGTTAGATAAATGATGTTAAGGGCGAAAAAATTAAGCACTATTTCAAATCAGTTATATAATATCTGAACCTCTCGGAGTGCCAATGATCTGGTAGTTTCGGTCTATTACTTAATGGTGAACTAGATAAAGAATCTTTATTTGTCTTAATAAACCTTCCATGAGATGGACTCCAAAGTACCACTAAATCATCTCCAACATCTACAACTTTGAATACTTCTGAATCCCAATTAGGAGGTAAGTCTCCTTTCATTGTAATAGGGCTCACAGTCATCTCCCCGCCATGAGACATTTTAATAAATCTCTTGTGCGTAGGATTCCACAATGCAACTTTATCATATCCCGCATCGACCACAAGAAATCGTTCTGAGTCCCAAAATGTTGGAACGATATGATTTTCATACTCTGGGCTCACACCCATCCGATTGTTTCCGTGCATTTTTATAAATCTACTATGAAAGGGATTCCACAAAGAAATTATAATACCTGTTTTCATGCTAAGAATTTATTAATTGTTGTTTTAGGCCACATTTAATCCTATCACACTCAAGAATCTCTTTTAATGTCCCACAATTGATTAATTCCACCATGACTTTGCCAAAGCTGAATTTTAGTCCCGTTAACGAATCGATTATCCACGATATCAATACAAAAGTCATTGTTTAAAAATGAACAAATGATTCCATTGTCAAGTATCTTCCATTTCTGGTTATTGCCGCCATGCCGCTTCCAAATTTGTAACATCTGTCCATTAAACACCTTGCTTTCCGGAATATCAATGCAATAATCATGATCTAAAGCTGAAACTATTGCTCCATCATCTTTTAAGACCCATTTTTGATTATCACCACCATGTTTTTCCCAAATATGAAGGTGGCTTCCGTTAAATATTTTAGAAGAAGGTATGTCTATACAAAATCGTTCTTCAGAACTGTAAATTATTTTTTTCATGGTTCTAAATTCATTTTAAACTTCATAAGGAAAATAAGTAAATTTTTACTTTATAAATTCAAAATCATAGAAATAACCTGATAACGTAAGAGATAATCAAGGCTTTGTGGATATTTAGGAGTAATGACCAAAACTTGACTATATCCTGGAAATGGCTGTAACTTTCAAATGGATCATATACGTTGTTAGCCCTCGTTTAGGGTTTGTAATCTTGCCTTCCAATTATAGACATGATCTCTACGGTATCATTTTCAATTCTGAAG
>JAHEGS010000132.1 GCA_024645005.1 Bacteroidota bacterium | reverse complement strand
AGTTTTTCGAGGATATGGGTTGGACAGGAACAGGGTTCCTATTGGACAATGGAAAATTAATAACAGCTGGGCATGTTATTAAGCCTTGGCTTTACAATGTGAATTCGGATGAAGAAGCATTCTTGAATGTGGTTTATAACAAAGCTGGTAAGGTTGTAGCTCGCTTTTCTGCTTATTCTCCAAACGGAAAGAAACTAACTTTTACTTCTGATGAAGTCTCACTCCCAAGACCTACTGAAAGAATTGATTACGAAATCGAAGGAAATACATACGAACTTCTAGAATCAACCTGGGGTGATGATTGGGCCTGGTTCAATACTAGTCTTAAAGGGAAATTAAATGCCTCTTACAGTACCTCGACGAAATTAGAGATTTCGAGCAAAATGCACATTTTAGGCTATCCATATAGCTTAGGAGTTCAAGAAAATGGTATGACTCCCTTGTATAGTACAAGTGATGTATCTACGCAAGGCTTGTCTAATGGAATGATTCAATTGACAAATGCGAGTATAGAGCCAGGTAATTCTGGAGGACCTGCATTGTTTATAGAAAATGGAAAGTTGAGAGTTGTAGGTATTGTATCATCAACAGCTGGGTCTAGCTTAGGATTCTTAGTGCCAATTTCAACAGTACGTTAACAGATGAGGTTCAAAATAACATACCTATCTGTTTTTATAAGCTGCATCCTCTCTTCCAATGCGCAGGTCCTAAATCTTATTGGAAAGAATGAATCTAACATTGTCAAAGAGTTTTTAAGTGGCAGCACAGTGTCTATTAGGACGGATTATATTCTTATGACTTCTGATGCTGAGTATGGACGAAATAACCAAGATTTTTTCTCCTATAGTGAAGGAGAAGCATTTTTACTGGATTGTGGTTTTTTTGTAGTTAGCCCTAAGTTGGTTGAGCCTTGGATGGATGATTCATTGTACTCCATCTACAAAGACGACCAGATGTATACACCTGCAATCAGCACGGTATATATTAAAAAGGCTAATGAACATTCTTATGTCACGGTCACAATTGATACCATGTTTACTTCTGCTGGATTAGGATTTATTAAGTTGAAAGATACCATTGATTGCAGGAAGATATCAACTGTAGAAGTAGATTCTACACATCAGATAGATTGGGTGTATTCGGTGCGAATTAAAAACGTTGATTCAGTTCCAGAGATTGATTTCAAACTTTTTAATACGTCGGGCTTTAATAAGAGTAAGTTCATGTCAACCGTTTCAACCTTTGGGAATCAAATGGATGATGAATCGCTAAGAAGAGATATCTTTTTGTTTGTTCAAAATTTCACGGATGCAGGAATTGAATTTAAGCTTGCTGGATATTTAGACGAAAATGATAGTATTCATTTTCTAGAAATGATTACGCCTGAGATTGACACTTCCAAGATTGTAAATCCATCTGAAGCACAGGAGGAATTGATACTCCTTCAATTAAGGTATGTCGATGGCTTTACTCTTAGCAATAAGGAGTTTTTGATTAATGGTGCACTTCAATTTTCGGACTTAGATGGAAATGTAAGGATTGATTCTTTAGAAGGTCTGACAATCAATGGTTATGAAATTAATCTGACCAAAGAACAACTCACGGTGTATTTAAAATACGATAATGGGGAGTTTATTCCCGCTAAAAAATATAGGTTAAAATGAGATTAGAACCTGGAGATTTATTGGTAGATCGCTATCAACTTAGAAATGTGATTGGTGGAGGTGGCTTTGCCCAAGTTTGGAGAGCTTCAGATAAAAAGGCACGCGGAAGAGATATTGCTATAAAGATATATTCACCGAACAATCCTTTGAGTGAGGAAGGTATTGAACAGTTCCGTCAAGAATACGTAATAGCGGGTCAGTTAATTCATAGTAACATAGTTGTTCCGAACCATTACGATATTCATGATGGTGCTCCATTCATGATTATGCCTTTCATGCCAAATGGTACAGCGGATAAGTATGTAGATGATTGGAATGATTATGAGGTTGAACGATTTTTGAAAAGTGTAAGTAGTGCCCTTGAATACATTCATACCCTTCAACACCCTGTAGTGCATCAAGACATCAAACCAAAAAATGTTTTGGTGAATGAAGACGGTGAGTTTATGTTGGCAGATTTCGGAATCTCAAAAGAGTTTAAGGACACCTTAAGAAAAAGTGTTGGGGGTAAAAGTGAAGATGGTGGTATGACCATCGCATTTGCGCCTCCCGAGAAATTTGCAAAAGATTTGAATGCACGCAAGCCAAGACCGAGTAACGATATTTGGTCTTTAGGAGCGACCATTTTTTATTTAATTACCGGTGAGTTGCCATTCGGAGAATCCGGAGGAATAGTTCAGTTAAATGGTGCACAAGTCCCCACAATTTCCGAGCCGATTGGAAAAAAATTAAAATCCTTAGTTACCTGGATGCTTCATCCGGATGCCAACGAAAGACCGACCGCATCTGAAGTGTTAGAGTATATCGCAAATGGCCCTAAAAGCGGAGTGGACTTCAAAATGGGTTATTTCACAATCGTAATTCCTGCACTTGCTATTGTTCTTGACCATTTCTTTAGTCCTTTTTTAACTGACTTATCCAAGATAATTTTAATCTCTATTACCGGTATAGGAGTATTGATCTGGATAGGTCAGATGATTAAAAATAAGTCTTTAGCAACATCATATTTTCATGTGCCTAGTCAGTTTGAAACTGTTAAATGGTATGATTGGTTGTTGTCATTGGGAACCTCTCTGGTTATTCTCTTAAACTTTATTCTGTAAGCATTATGAAGGTTAGGATTACGGCAAGTACCCACGTTGGTGAAGTTAGAGATCATAACGAGGATAATTTCTTCGTTTGTTCGGATTTATCTCAAAATGATTGGTCATTTACCAATAGTGAAACGATTGAATTAGGTCATTTAGGATCTGTTCTTATTGTGGCGGATGGAATGGGCGGTATGAATGCAGGTGAAGTCGCCTCTGAAATTGCCGTCGAATATTCTAGGAAGAGTTTTGCTGAAAAAGCAAATGAGGTACTTATAACTTCTGCTGTTGCCATTTCCGAATTCATTAAAGAAACGATAGTAGGTGCACACTATGCAATTCTGACTCATCAACAGGATCATCCAGAAACCTCTGGTATGGGTACAACCTTAATTATAGGGTGGGTGATAAACGATAGTGCCTATGTCGGATGGTGCGGAGACAGTAGAGGTTATTTGTATAACAGTAACCTGGTAGAATCAGGAAGGGCGGATGCTTTTGCCAAAAGTGGACTAAGAGTTAAGGAAAATTTAGCACTTATTACAAAGGATCATTCGTACGTACAAACGTTAATTGACAAAGGAGATATTAATCATAGTCAAGCATTTTTTCATCCTGAGTCTAACATTATAACTCAAAGTTTAGGTCAGTCTGAAAGGCCCATAGATCCGTCGACAACGCAAGTTTACTTAAATCATAATGATATCCTCCTTTTATGCAGTGATGGTATAAATGCCATGCTCGAAGATGCCCAAATTGCCGAGATCTGTAGCCAAAATGATGATATTGTCGGTTTAGCACAAACTCTTATTACTGAAACCAATCAAAAAGGAGGTCACGATAATTCTACTTTGGCCATTATCAAGGTAGATACCGAAGGGAAGCTTGTAGAGCCTATGGCGGAACCAGTTAAAAATTGGAACCAACCTAGTTCATCGAGTAAAAAAATGAAGTTATTGCTTTCAACGGTTGGCTTACTCGTTGTCATGGTAACGAGTTTTTTCTGGATGAATCACGGAATCATTCCGATTTATGGTGGTGCAGATTCAACCGATGTTGGCGTTGATAGTCTGTCAACTGATATTCTTGATGCTGAAGAGATGGAAGACGAACTAAAAGATGAAACTCCAGATGTAATTGACGGTGAAGGCGAAGAATACGCTAAAGCTGAAGATAGAGCTGAAGATGATTCTGACGAGCAGATGGATGACCTAGAGGAAGATCCAGCACCGGCAAATGAGGTGGCTGAATCTAAAGAATCCGAAGCTGCGGAAGAATCTAAAAAAGAAAAAACGGAGGTGAGATATTATACAGTACAGATTGGTTTGGATAATGATGGAGAGAAAACAAGCCTTAACCCAAAATTAGATATCCATAAAGTTTGGAGTTCAATTATTGATGGTATGGAAAAATACTTTTATGGTTGTTACGAGACTCGTGAGGAAGCCGATTCAGTTAAAACTTGGATACGTGAAAAAGAAATAAAAAAAGATGCTTTTATCCCTTCGATTGATATGTGTGATTTTACACGCGTAAATCCTTCAGAAGGATTAACTCCAGTGCCAAAACAACATAATAATTCACTTATTCCGAATGGAAAAAGTGAGGTAGGAGATGAATTGAGTGATAACGAAGGTCGGGTAAAACAATCCGATTCTTCTAATGAAAGTGGTGGTTCAGCAAAACTAGATTCCACCCTCCAATGGAAATAAACTATGAAAACCAAAAACCTATTTCTTTTTCTCACCCTATTGTTGACTAGTTCGGCTCTCGCCCAATCAGTGAGTATTTCCATAGGAAGTAGTGCCTCGGATACGACAGATGTTTGTAATGGCGCTTCAGTAACAATAACACAGAGTACCACTGGTTTATCAAATATTACTGGATATGAGTGGACAGTAACGGACGGTAGTTCTAGTAATAATTTCAGTACTTCTACCATTACGTTTGCCCCAACAGTGAATGGATATTATTCTATTTCATGTACA
>JAHEGS010000121.1 GCA_024645005.1 Bacteroidota bacterium | reverse complement strand
CGAGATACGAGACAAACAACACAATATACATTCTAACAATCAATCGATCTCAAGGCTTCAAACCGAGATTAGAGCTCTCGAAGCCGATCTCACAGGTTCAGCAGTCGCTGATTTAGAAGCAGCTCAATCAGATCTGAATGTCTATAATGATGAGCGTAATTCTTTATTAGAACATAAATTTAAACTTTCTGATGAGTTCTCTTATAATCAAGTGATGTCAGAAATGCTCAAAGATACTGGTATCAAAACAAAAATCATTAAGCAATATTTGCCTGTGATTAATCAACTTGTGAATCAGTATCTACAAATCCTCGATTTCTTTGTTCACTTTGATTTAGATGAAAGCTTTAATGAGACTATTCGTTCTCGTCATAGAGATGAATTTACTTATGACTCATTTAGTGAAGGTGAAAAACAGCGGATTGACTTGGCTCTTCTCTTTACATGGAGACAAGTGGCCAAAATGAAAAATTCTGTAGCAACTAATCTATTGCTATTGGATGAAACTTTTGACTCATCACTCGATCATGATGGTGTAGAAAACCTACTTAAAATTCTATATACTCTTGATGATGATACAAACGTATTTGTAATCTCTCATAAAGGAGAAATTCTTGACGGAAGATTTAAAAATAAAATTGAATTTGCTAAAGAAAAAAACTTTAGCAAGATAAAAAGGGGTTTACAACTCAACGAAAATGTATTATAATATAACTATCTTATCTTTTGGAGAATAATAATATGGAACTTAGTGAAAATACTCT
This sequence comes from Bacteroidota bacterium, assembly GCA_024645005.1. Taxonomy (GTDB): domain Bacteria; phylum Bacteroidota; class Bacteroidia; order NS11-12g; family UBA9320; genus UBA9320. The sequence continues at coordinate 4,034 of JAHEGS010000121.1, read as the reverse complement.
AGACGTCCTAAAAAACTTTTCTGCTATTAATCAGAACATGTTGATCCGACAGGGCAATACTGTAAAAACAATTTCAGAGGCTCGTAATGTTCTAGCCACTGCAGTAGTTTCTGAGGAATTCCCTCAGGACATTGGTATCTACGACCTTAATGAATTCATCGGTGTTTTGGGATTGGTGGATCAACCAAGACTAAAATTTGTTGATGAATATGTAACTGTGTCTGATTCAACTGGAAGATCAAAAGTTAAATACTTTTTCTCGCCAGAAGAAACACTCACAACCCCACAAAAAGATATTAACATGCCTCAAACGGAAGTTAATTTTGTCCTAACAAATGAAACGCTTAATAAAATTAAAAGAGCTGCTTCAACACTAGGTCATGAAGAAGTATTAATCACTGGTAGTGAAGGGGTTATTAACCTATCAGTTATTGATAATGGTAATTCAACATCAAATGCATTTTCGATCGACATTGATGGTGAATTTCCAGCGGATGTAAACTTTAACTTTATTATTGGTATTGGTAATCTCAAAATTTTACCAGGCGATTATGATGTTGAAATTTCATCTAAACTAATCTCATGCTTTAAGCATAAAGAATTCAATTTAAAATATTGGATTGCACTTGAAAAAACATCTTCGTACGGAGTTTAAATTAAATGACTAAAGATAATAAAAACGAACCAGATAAGTATGACCATCTTTTAACACTTTCCAACCAAGTGGCACGATCATCTGTGGCAGTCATCGATGCCATGTCACAACGTGGTGCTGTAAAAGGTGAAGAAATGTCAACACTTGGTAAACTGCGAGATGATGCAGTACAAATTATCCAAGTGGTAGAAAATATCCAACAAGAAAAAGCAATGGAAGAATAATATTTACATTTGCGTAAATATGTGATATAATTAAATTTTATTATGAGGACTTGTAAATGTCAAATGACTTCCTTTGGGTGGAAAAATACCGCCCACGTACCATTGCTGATACCATTTTACCAGATGGTTTAAAACAAACTTTCCAAAAGATAGCAGATACCGGTGAACTTCCTAACATGTTGTTCACCGGTACTGCTGGTTTAGGGAAAACTACAGTAGCTCGAGCTCTCTGTAATGAACTTGATCTTGACTATATTGTCATTAATGGATCCGAAGAGGGTAACATTGATACACTTAGAACAAAGATTAAACAATTCGCATCAACAGTTTCATTACAAGGTGGATATAAAGTAGTCATTCTAGATGAGGCCGACTATCTAAATCCAACATCTTTTCAACCAGCACTTCGTGGATTTATTGAAGAATTTTCTAATAATTGTAGGTTTATTCTTACCTGTAATTTTAAAAATAGAATCATTACTCCACTCCACTCACGCTGTGGTGTATATGAATTTAATACAACCAAAAAAGATATGGCACAACTTGCTAGTAATTTTATGCAACGCGTGACTACTATTCTAGAACAAGAAAAAATTGAATGTGATAAAAAAATCTTAGCGGATTTAATTATGAAATTTGCTCCAGATTGGAGACGGATTCTTAATGAACTGCAAAGGTATAGTATCGGTTCTAATAGTATTGATAGTGGTATACTTAATAATTTGGCGGATAAAAATTATGATGACCTCTTTGTATATTTAAAATCAAAAGATTTTAAAAAGATGCGTAACTGGGTTGTCAATAATATTGATACTGATGCATCTGCTATTTTTAGAGCTATCTATGATCGCATGGCAGATAAAATCGCTCCACAATCAATACCTCAGTTAGTGCTCATTCTTGCTGATTACCAATATAAAAATGCCTTTGTGGCTGACCATGAATTGAATGTTGTTGCTTGTCTCACGGAGGTTATGGCTAATGTCCAATTCAATTAAAGGTCTAATTCTCTATACTCAAAATGATTGCCCTTATTGTGAAATAATGAAGATGAAACTTGAGGAATGGGGTTATACTTGGGATGAATGCAACATAAGTAAATACCCGGAAATGAAAAGTTTTCTAAAAGAAAAAGGTCATAAAACAGTACCACAATTATATCATTTTAATAATCATTTAAATAGAGTTAATACTGATGAATTCACACTAGAAATGTTAGAAGAAGGTCTTGACGGTGACCAATATTCTGGCGGTGTGGAAAATTTTCGATGAACCCATTCGACAAGTTAGGTTGGTTTTAATGTGGAAAAAGACTAGTAAAGAAATGCCCGTTAAAGGTCAACGTCTTTGGTACTATTTCAAACCTGTTGGTTGTTGGCGTGGCACCTTTGAAGGATACTATGTGTCTGAAAAAGGTGTAACCTATAATGGTATGCATATTTTTGCAAATGATGAAAAGACTGGTTGGCTTACTGGTGATGTAACTCACTGGCATCCTGACCAAGAGGAAAGACCAGATGAACCCATTTGAATATCTAAATGCTATTAATGACACTAAAAAAGACATTATGGTAGATGACATAGCAGAAAAAGGTTACAGTTCGTATATGATTAATCGAGGTTTATCATATTTTAATGATACCGTTTTATTTGCTAATGAGATGAATCGCAACCACCACCTTGATCACAGACTACAATTTGACTTTTATATAAATATTATACGAAAGCGGAAACGGTTTTCTAAATGGATGAAACCCGAAGTCGTAAGTGATGTGGAAGTAGTTAAGGAATATTATGGCTATAGCAATGAAAAAGCCCGCCAAGCCTTGACCCTTCTTACAAAAGATCAAATTAATGCACTCGAAAAGAAGGTGTCAAAAGGTGGAAGAAAATAAAATTGTAGAGTGGAACCCAGCATCTATGTTGGAAATTACACTTAATGAGCCAGATGATTTTTTAAAGGTTCGTGAAACATTGACACGTATTGGTGTCGCATCCCGCAAAGATAAGAAATTATTTCAATCATGTCATATCTTGCATAAGCAAGGTAGATATTTTATTGTTCATTTTAAGGAGTTATTCCTCCTTGATGGTAAAAAATCTAATCTTGAGGAAAATGATATTGCTCGTAGAAATACCATTGCTCAATTAATGAGTGATTGGGGTTTAATTAGTATCACAAATGATTCTAAAATAGAACCTTTAGCTCCTATGAGACAGATTAAGATTATTCCTTTTAAAGAAAAGAATAGTTGGGAACTTTGCCCAAAGTATAATATTGGAAGTAAATAAGTTTTACCTATTTACTTTTGAAAAAAAAGTATTATATATAATTATGGCCGCCGATAGTCGGGGTCAACACAACTGTCCATAACGGAGGTTAACATGACAGGAACTTACGCACTGCCTAGACAGGCATTCATCGGTTTTGATCGAATCTTTGATCAACTCGAAAATATCCACAGCCAAGCAAAGGATACGTATCCACCACATAATGTTGTACGTGAAGAAGAATTCAAGTACATTGTGGAACTTGCTGTTGCTGGATTCTCTGAAGATGACATTAATATTGAAGTGAAGGATCACATCCTGACCGTATCAGCTCAACGTGAGCAAAGACGGGAACAAGATAAGTATCTACACAAAGGTATTTCTGCTCGGAAGTTCAAAAAGTCGTTTCGTCTCTCAGAATATACTGAGGTGCGAGGAGCTGAAATGAAGGATGGAATACTTGCGATTGGTCTCGAAGTAGTCCTTCCGGAAGAGAAGCGTCCCCAAATGATCACAATCAATAGTCATAAGGGGAAATCTAATGACAACACTAGCAGTAAAAGGCTTTTCTCTCGGTCTTAATTTTTTAGAGGGAATTTTCGGAATCTTTAATCGTATCGGCAGAGCAGTTACGATTTCAAGACAAATCGAAGCAAACCGTTTTATCGCGGAGAAAATCATTCACGAATATCCGGAACATACTGTAGCAAGCTTGGCAGCAGAATTAAATCGGAAAACAGTGGAAGGTTGGAAATAATGACTTTTATTTGGAAATTCCTATTTAAAAAAGCAGGTTGCACAGCAGATTCTATTGCAGAAATTGAACGTCAGATTAATGCTGATATCAATAGATTTGATAGGTATTGCTAATGTGGCCTTACTCT
>JAHEGS010000113.1 GCA_024645005.1 Bacteroidota bacterium | reverse complement strand
GGAATGGAAATATCTTTAAGTGGGGAGACAGCTATTAATTGTTTTCCAATTTGTTTCTTTCCATCTTTTAAAATTGCAATTGAGAATGGGTTATTATATTCCACACTCCAGCACGATGAAGATACGTGTCCTAGTTTTGGAATAGGAGTTGGTGCTTTATCATCGGCAACCAAGTGTGAGCCTTCAGGTATTTTGCTTTTTTTATCAACTGGAACCAATCCAACAATAGTTTGTCTATCTTCGCTGACAAAGGCATCTTTTGATAAAGATCTTTTACCAATAAAATCTTTTTTCTGACTAACCATTCCATTTAAACCAACATCATAAGGAATATTTCTTCCATCTAATTCAGGACCTGCGACGTGACCCATCTCTATTCTCAAAGTTGATAAGGCTTCTGTTCCATAAGGTTGCACTCCAAATTCAGAACCCATGTCCATAATTTTTTTCCATAAATGAAGGCCATGATTTGACTCTACATTCACCTCGAAAGCAAGTTCACCTGAAAATGAAATTCGGTAAATTCTCGCAGGAATATCACCTAGTTTGGTATCAACAAGACCCATGAAAGGAAGACCTTCATTTGATAAATCATCATCAGGAAATAATTTTGACAAAAGCTCTCTTGACTTAGGACCTGCTACTGCAATTCCAGCCCACTGTTCAGTTGTTGATAAAACATTAACATCGAGATCTGGCCAAACAACTTGAAGATAGTACTCCAAATGAGAAAGAACGTTTGCAGCTTGTGCTGTAGTAGTAGTCATATGGAAATGATTTTCTGAAAGGCGAGAAGTGGTTCCATCATCAAAAACCATACCATCCTCTCTTAACATCACTCCATAACGAGCCTTACCGATAGGAAGCTTGAGCCAAGCATTAGTGTATACTCGGTTTAAAAATTCTGGTGCATCTGGGCCTTTAATATCTATTTTTCCAAGAGTGGTAACATCACAGATGCCCACATTTTTTCTTACATTAGCTGCCTCTCTATTAACAGCATCATTCATAGTTTCCGTTCCTCTTGGATAATATCGAGGTCTAACCCACAAACCTGCGGCTACAAAAACTGCATTATTTTCCTCATGCCAAGTATGGATTGGAGATTTGCGTGTTGGAAGATAGTGATTTCCAACTTCACGACCAACAATTGTACCAATCGTAACTGGAGTATAGGGTGGACGGAAAGTTGTATGTCCTACTTCGGGAACAATCTTCTTTTCAATGTTAGACACATACTGAAGACCATTTAAGTTACTAGTTTTACCTTGATCGCCAGCCATACCTAGAGTGGTATAACGCTTAACATGCTCAATAGATCTAAAACCTTCTCTTAAAGCTAACTCTACGTCTGAAACCGCAACATCATTTTGAAAATCAATAAACCTTTTTGGTTTTTGCCCATTTGGTAATGGCATACACCAAAGTTTTTCATGAGGTTTTTGATCGGGCTCATTGGAGGTCGGTGCATCAGTTTTAACTCCGTTTGAAGTAAACTTATTAGACAGTTCAAATCCTACTTGAAAACCCTCTGCTAAAGATTGGTTTAAAGTGAAAGCTCCGTTTGCTGAACCCACAGCAGTTTCTTTTTGTCTTTTTTTATCAGGAACAAAGGCATCAATATCTTCATTAAATTTTAATTTATTTCCAGCTTGTGAAGAAAGATGAACGGTAGGTGTCCATCCACCTGACATACAAATACAATCACAATCAACCTCCTCAAGAGAAATAAAGTTTTCTTTCTGACTATCTAATGTTCCGATAGTAGCGGATTTAATTTTAAGATGACCCTTGGTGTTAGCTATTCCTGAATTGAATTTTATTATGATACCTTGTTCTTGGACTTCTTTGACAAGTTGACCATCAGAACTATCTCTAGTATCTACAACGATAGGTTTAATATCATTTCTCAAAAATTCTAAAGCTGTAGCATAAGCTGAGTCATTGTTTGTAAAGATTATTGGTTTTTTACCAACAAGAGTTTCGTAAACTTTCATGTATTCTCTTGCAGCTGATGCTAGGAATATTCCTGGTCTATCGTTATTACCAAAAGAGATAGGCCTTTCAATCGAGCCCGTGGAGACAATCACTTCACCTGCTCTTATATAATGTAATCTTTGGCGAGGTGTGTATTTAGATGGATTTTCCACGTGATCGCTTACTCTTTCAAACATTACAGTCATATTATGATCGTAGTATCCAAATACTTGTGAGCGACTTTTTACGACAACATTCGGCATATTTTTGAGTTGAGAGATCACATCGCTTGCCCATTCGCGTCCAGACATATTACCAATCGTTACATCATCATTTAAAAGAGAGCCCCCGAAATGAGCTTTGTCCTCAGCAAGAATAACTCTCGCACCATTTTTAGCAGCAGCAAGCGCACTTGATAATCCAGAAGGCCCAGAACCAACAACCAAAACATCACAATGTTCATAATTATGTTCGTATCTATCTGGGTCAGGCGACAGTGGCGCCACACCCATGCCTGCAGCTTTACGGATAAATGGTTCATAAACTTTAAACCAAAAGCTTTTTGGCCACATAAATGTTTTGTAATAAAAACCCGCTGGGAAAAAACGATTTAAAATATTATTTATCTCACCAATATCAAATTTGACAGATGGCCAACAGTTTTGACTTTTAGCTTTAAGACCTTCAACTAACTCAACCTCGGTAGCCATAATGTTTGGCTCTGAGCGATCACCTTCATGTAACTGAACCATTGCATTTGGTTCTTCTACACCCGCACCTAGAAAACCACGAGGTCGATGATATTTAAAACTTCTACCGACTAAATGTATACCATTAGCAATTAAAGCAGATGCGAGAGTATCTCCCTCATAGCCTTGATAAGAGTCACCATTAAAAGTGAAGTTAATAATTTTTTCTTTATTGACTAGACCTTTGGAGTTTGTAGTTCTGTATTGATTACTCATTAAAATCCTCATTCATTTTACAAGTTGAAAAAATTTCATGTGTTGCAGTATCTCTTGATGCTTTGAACCACTGACGACATCCAGAAACATGCTGCCAAAGTTCAGTGTGTTTTCCTCTAGGGTTATCTCTGAAGTAAACAAAGTCATCCCAATCCTTAGTAGAAATTTCCTCACCTAAAGCTGGTCTTTTTATGTTTCCATCTCCACCATAGGAAAATTCATTTTGAGATCTCTTCCCGCAATAAGGGCATTTAATTTCTAGCATGACTTAACCGATCCAAGGCTTTGGACCAACGCCTTTTTCATCAATAATATTTCCAGTATGGAAACGATCTAAATTGAATTCCGCATTAAGCTGATGAACTTCATTTTTCGCAATCGTATGGGCAAATACCCAGCCAGAACAAGGCGTAGCCTTAAATCCACCATAACACCAACCACAATTTAAGTAGACTCCATCAATATGTGTCTTATCAATAATTGGTGAGCCGTCCATGGACATGTCCATAATACCGCCCCAGGTTCTTAACATTTTCAAGCGACTAAAATTAGGAAATACAGCCAAGCCACCCGTTAAAACGTGTTGGATCATCGGCATATTGCCTCTTTGAGCGTAACTATTATATCCATCCAAGTCGCCGCCCATAACCATTTCACCTTTGTCAGACTGACTACAATAGAAATGACCTGCTCCAAAAGTAACAACATGATCAAGAATTGGTTTAACAGGTTCAGAAACACAAGCTTGAAGAACATGAGCTTCAATTGGCAATCTCATATTTAACATATCTGCTAACAAGGTAGTGCTGCCCGCAACACATAATCCAACTTTTTTAGCTTTAATGTTTCCTCTAGACGTTTGAACACCTTGAACTTTACCATTTTGAACATCAAAACCAGTCACTTCACAGTTTTGAATTATATCCACGCCCATCGCATCAGCTTGTCTAGCATAACCCCAAGCAACAGCATCGTGTCTTGCTGTTCCTCCTCGGGGTTGCATTAATCCACCGTGAATTGGAAAACGACATGTGTCAGAGAAGTCTGCGAAAGGAATCATTTTTTTTAGATCTTCTCTACCAAGCAACACAGCATCGATACCGTTTAAACGCATTGCATTACCTCGACGAGCATAAGCATTCATTTGGGCATCAGAGTGAGCTAAATTAATAATACCTCGAGGTGAGTACATGACATTATAGTTAAGTTCTTGGCTAAGAGTTTCCCACTGCTTCATACCAAATTCATAAAAATGAGAATTAGCATCAAACATATAATTTGATCGAAGGATGGTTGTATTTCTTCCGACGTTACCACCACCAATCCAACCTTTTTCTAAGATTGCAACATTTGTGATGCCGTGCTCTTTGGCTAAATAGTAAGCTGTGGCTAGTCCGTGACCACCGCCACCCACTATAACAACATCATACTCTGATTTTGGCTCTGGATCTTTCCAAGCCACCTCCCAATTTTCATGATTGGAAAAGGCATTTTTAACTAAACTAAATATAGAATATTTTTGCATAAGGATTCCTAACTTGACTGATCATACATTTGGATATGACCTTACAAAAAATATTGTTTCAAATTATGAAACAAAATTCTAAATAATGAAATATTCACTTTTTTAGTTTTTCTAAAAAAATTGATCAAAAGATATGACAAAATATACCAAAAAATTCCTTTTTTATTGACCATAAATTCTATTATCATAAAAAACGTTAGATTTACTAATTAGGAGGAATTAAATCAAATGAGGATTTGTATAATCGGAGCTGGACCCAGCGGACTTGCACAACTAAGAGCTTTCGAATCAGCAGAGAGAAATGGTGAGAATATCCCTGAAATTGTTTGTTATGAAAAACAGGATGATTGGGGAGGT
>JAHEGS010000112.1 GCA_024645005.1 Bacteroidota bacterium | reverse complement strand
TATTGTAATAAGTTTTCATTGAATTTAAAAGTCACAAATGTTGAGTGTGTGGTTTAGTTTCTAACGCAATTTCTTTGGCTTTTTGTCTAGCAACATCAGCAAAATTTTTTTCACTTGAGGCATAAATGATTCCACGAGACGAGTTTATAAGTAAACCGCCATTTGAATTTTTTCCGTTTTCACAAACTTCGGTAGCGTTTCCGCCTTGAGCACCAACCCCAGGAATCAATAAAAAATGATCGGGAATGATTTCTCTTATTTCTTTTAAAGAGTCAGCTTTTGTTGCACCAACGACAAACATGAGATTATCAATACTTCCCCACCCTTTTACGGTGTGTAGTACAGTTTTATACAAGCTAGGCTTATATAACGGGTTTGTCTGAAAGTTCTGCGATCCTTTGTTTGAAGTTAAACCCAGAACAATGGTATATTTATTGTTAAACTCAAGAAAAGGCTCAACACTATCTATTCCCATGTAAGGAGCAACCGTTACAGCATCAAAATTAAGGGTTTCAAAAAATGCTTTAGCATACATCTTACTAGTGTTTCCAATATCTCCTCGTTTAGCATCGGCAATGCTAAGAACATCGCTAGGCAGCAAGTCTCTAGTTTTTTCTAGAGCTTTCCATCCATCTTTACCAAGCTGTTCGTAAAAAGCAGTGTTAAGCTTATATGCTACCGCATAATCTTTGGTGGCATTAACTATCTCTCTGTTAAAGTCAATTATTCCACGATAATCTTTTGAAAACCCGTCTGGCAGTCGTGCAATATCTGTATCTAACCCGACACACAAGTAGCTTTGCTTTGATTTAATAATTTCTCTTATTGCTTGACTATCCACACTTCAAAAAAAACTAAAAATTCTGTGGATTTTCAGAATTATTTACTTTTACAACCTATTTATGAAAAGGGATATATTATTTGGGCTAATAATAGTTGGTCTAAATTTTTCGGCATTTGGGCAGGATAAAGGAGTCTTTAGTGGCAATTTCCAGTCTAATTTTTCAGTGTTTATTCAGGATTCGTTAATTGGGGCAACTGAGGCAGCATCTCCTCAATATGGAAGGCAGATTAGTTCGTCAGAGGCGTGGCTTTATTTAAACTATGACATTAAGGGCTTTCATTTTGCTGCTAGATATGACCTTTTTAACAATAGTAATCTGCTTAATCCTTCGGAGAGTTTTACGGGTCAAGGTTTGGGTTTTTGGCAGATTAAAAAAAATATTGGTGATTTAGAGTTAACGGCGGGTTCTTTTTATGACCAGTTTGGTTCAGGTGCTGTTTTTAGAGCCTTTGAAAACAGATTAATTGGTATTGATTATGCTGTGGAGGGGGTTAAAGCTAAATACAACATAGGTGACAATTTTTATGTAAAAGCATTTACAGGAAAACAAAAAGGAGCCCAATCTAATCGGTTTGAAACGGCCCCTCAAATTATTAAGGGAATAAATTCAGAGAAAGGAATAAATTTTAAAAATGGAAACGTATTAAACATAGGTGCTTCAGCTGTTAACAGAACACTAGACGAAAACACTATGAGTTCGTTAGTGACAGAAATTAATTCTAAGCCGCTTGAAGATCGATTTTTTCCAAAGTATAATGTCTATGCACTTAATGGATATCTCAATGCAAGCATTAAAGATTTTGGATTTAATGGCGAGTATAATTATAAAACATCAGAAGCGATTAGAGATAACTTGGGCAACCTATATAATAGTGATGGGTCATTAATTCTTGGAGGAGTTAGTTACTCCAAACGAAAAATAGGCCCTAACAAAAAACAAGCAGTAGGGGTAAATTTTCAATACCGAAGAATAGAAAATTTCCCACTTAAAGTATCTCCATACTCAAATCTTCTAAATGGCATTATTTCTTATCAGCCCTCTATGACAAGACAGGCCAGCTATAGAATGCTTGCTCGTTATCAAGCCCCAGCACAATCCGTAGGCGAGCAAGCTTATCAAGCAGAATTAATTTATTCACTAAATAAGAATACCAACGTATCATTGAATTATTCAGATATTAGAGATTTAGGTGGCTTGCAGCTTTTTAACGAACAGTTTTTTCAGGTTGAACATAAGTTTAATCGAAAATGGAAGGGAAAGCTAGGGCTTCAAATGGTTGAGTATAACCAATCGATATATGAGGGAAAAGACCCTAAAAAAATTGATAATGTTAAAACATTTACACCGTTTGGTGAGGTTACATATAAAATTAATCGTAAAAATAGCATCAGGTTAGAATCTCAAATGCTTAATACAGAACAAGATTTAGGAAGTTTTTACCATGGCATTATAGAGTGGAACAATTCTCCTAAATATACGATTGCAATAAGCAATATGATTAACACGAATCCGGTTAGGGTTGTTAATCCCACACTTGCAAACCAAGTGCTATATTATCCTGGAGTTTTTGTGAAGTATAATGTAAAAACCACTTCGTTTACGGCAGCCTATGTTAAACAAGTTGAGGGAATAAATTGTACAGGAGGAATATGTCGTTTAGAACCAGCTTTTAGTGGACTCAGGTTTACGTTGTCTACGCAGTTTTAATTGCAAAATTTATTGTTTTAAAACATAGGGTGTCTCACCAAATGTTTTATTGTGACGGTTTTTTACATCTATTACAAACTTTTTACTTGATGACGAGGCGATGATTACTCGATGAAGTCGTCCTATTTTCTTAATTGTTCCAGATAAGCCCAACTTTTCTACCCTTTTAAGCATTTTTTTAGCATTCGATAGTTCTCCAAAACTACCCACCAACACAAGATATGGCTTGCTAGTGTCAATTATTGTTTTTTCATTGTTTGTTGAATCTTTTTGAACCTCTTTGTCTTGTTTTATGGTGTCAATTAAAACTAGAGAATCTCCTACAGATTTTTTTGTTTCAGCATTTAAGGTTGTGTCATTGGTCACAATTTTATGAGTTTTAAAAGGATTTTTAAAGACGTAAACGTTTTTAAAAGAGAAGTCGGTGGGTTTAAAAAAAACATACCAAATGAACAAACTCAACGAAGTGAGATATAGCATCCATTGAAGTATTTTACGAAACAAAACTATAGTGAACGAAAAAAATAAAAAGGGGCTACAAAGCCCCTTCAAAACATTTATTTAGATGCGGCGTATCTTAATGAAACCTCATCCCAATTGATTACATCAAAAAATGCATTGACATAATCTGGGCGTCTATTTTGATAGTTTAAGTAGTATGCATGCTCCCAAACATCAATTCCAAGAATGGGAACACCCCCACATCCAATAGACGGCATTAAAGGGTTGTCTTGATTTGCAGATGAGCAAACGTCAAGTTTTCCATTAGTTGAACACAACCAAGCCCAGCCACTACCAAACCGGGTTGCAGCAGCTTTACTAAATGCAGATTTAAAGGAATCAAAATCACCAAAAGCTTCATTAATAGCATCGGCAAGTTCACCAGTAGGCAAGCCACCACCATTTGGAGACATTACACTCCAAAAAAGAGAGTGGTTATAAAAGCCACCACCATTATTTCTAACAGCAGCATTGTTCATGTCTAAATTTCGGAGAATATCTTCTATGCTTTTACCATCGTTTTCGGTGTTAGCAATGGCAGCATTTAGATTGTTTGTGTATCCCGCATGGTGTTTTCCGTGGTGTATCTCCATAGTTCTGGCGTCTATATGAGGCTCTAGGGCGTCATACGCGTAGGGTAATTGAGGTAATTCAAATGACATAATTTTAAATAAATTTAGAATACAAATGTATAAGTACGTTTTCACAATAATAAATTTGTTTAGGAAATAGAGGTATAAAAATGATTTATAGTGATTTAGAAGAATCTATTAAGACAAGAAGGGCTGTTTATCCGCTTAGTTTTTCAGGAAATAAAGTGCCTAATTTGATAATAGAAAAAATGTTCGAGTTAGCCAACTGGGCACCAACACATCTAAAGACAGAACCTTGGCGTTTTAAGGTGTTCAGTGATTCAGCCTTGGCTTCGTTATTAGATGAATGCAAAAACCAGTACGTTAAAAACGTATCTCCACGAAGATTTAATAGCTCAAAACTGCAAAAATTAGATAGTAATAAAAACTCAGTTAGTCACATAATTACAATTACAGTCAAAAGAAGCAAATTGCTTCCTGAATTTGAAGAGGTAGCAGCTACAGCAATGGCTGTACAAAACATGTGGCTTTACCTTTCAAGTAGTAAAAAGTATGGTGGTTATTGGAGCACACCACAGTATTTAATGAACAATGATTTTAGAAAACATTTAAGTTTAGATGACGATGAGCTATTTCTGGGCTTATTTTATGTTGGGGAATTAGAAGAAAACATTGTTTTACCAACAGGGAAGCGCGGTGACTGGCAAAAAAAGGTTGAATTTATTCGGTAGCTGTAAATTCAACTCTAATAGCTTGTTATTTCTGCAAGCCACTATATTTGTGCCATGCCTTCAAGCCTGCATTTATACAATACATTAACACAAAAAAGCGAGAAGTTTGAACCACTTAACCCTCCTTTTGTTGGTATGTATCTTTGCGGCCCAACGGTATACGGTGACCCACATTTAGGCCATAGTCGTGGAGCCCTAACTATGGATGTTTTATTTAGATACCTTAAACATTTAAATTTTCAGGTTAGGTATGTAAGAAATATAACCGATGTCGGTCATTTGCTTAACGATGCCGACGAAGGTGAGGATAAAATTGGCAAAAAGGCAAAGTTAGATAATGTTGAACCCATGGAGGTTGTTCAGCGTTACACCAACTCGTATCATGAAGCTCTTAAAAGCATTAATGTTATTTCTCCAAGTATTGAGCCTAGAGCAAGTGGACACATCA
>JAHEGS010000181.1 GCA_024645005.1 Bacteroidota bacterium | reverse complement strand
TGGATTTTATGTAGATGGTCCAGTGCTTGAAAAAGCATATTCTTCTTTTATTGGAATGCACACAATCCCAATTGTACATGGTTTAACAGTAGGTGAGTTAGCACTAATGATAGATGGTGAAGGCTGGTTGAGAAATAAGGTAAAATGCGATTTCAACATTGTGCCATGTAAAAATTACACGCATGATAGTTTATACCAATTGCCTATCAAACCTTCGCCTAATCTACCCAATATGAATTCAGTCTATCTATATCCGTATCTAGGATTATTTGAAGGTACAAATGTGAGTATTGGAAGAGGTACTCAAACGCCTTTCCAAATAGTTGGAAGACCAGGATTTAATGGTGACTTTTCGTTTACTCCACAAAGTATACCTGGTGTGTCTGATCATCCAAAGCATGAGGGTAAAGAATGTGGGGGCTTTTTGGTTAACGATGTTAAAAAGTCTGATTTTTTTGAACGACCATCCCTCAATTTAGATTGGTTTTTACTTTTCTATAACGAAAATACCCCAGAAAATGGCCCTTATTTTAAAAACTTCATATTTAAGCTTATTGGTAATTCAACATTTAAAGATCAAGTAATAGCTGGGCTTTCGGCTCAAGAAATTAAACAGACATGGCAGCCAGACTTAGACAAATACAAGACCATGAGAAAAAAATATCTTTTGTATCCCTAGTTGTTGTAAAAATCAAAAAATAACAACATATTTGCACCCCTAAAAAATAGAGGTATGTCTAGAGTTTGTGATTTAACAGGAAAAAAAGCAATGTCTGGGAACAATGTTTCTCACTCAAAACGTAGAACTAAAAGAAGATTTTACCCAAACCTTCAAACTAAAAAGTTTTACTTGCCTGAACAAGATGAGTGGATTACACTGAAAGTGAGTACTTCTGCCCTTAAAACAATCAACAAGAAAGGAATTAGTGCTTGTTTGAATAGTTTATTGAAAAACGGAAGAATATAAACCATGGCAAAGAAAGGTAACAGAGTTCAAGTGATATTGGAATGTACAGAGCAAAAAGGTTCAGGTGTTCCAGGGATGTCTCGATATATCACAACAAAAAATAAAAGAAATACGACTGAGCGTATTGAATTGAAAAAATATAACCCTTACATGAAAAAGGTAACGGTTCATAAAGAAATAAAGTAAAATGGCAAAGAAAGTAGTAGCAACCCTCAAGAAAGCTGGATCTGGAAGAGATTGGGCAAAGGTTATCCGATGTGACAAGTCACCTAATACTGGTGCTTATACATTCAGAGAAGAAATGATGCCAACGGAATCCGTAAAAGAAGCCTTGGCAAAATAATAACAACAATATTGTTTTCAATAAATAAGCTTCCTACTTTTGATGGGAAGCTTTTTTTGTTTTATACCCATGGGATTATTAGACTTTTTTAAAAAGAAACCAACAGAAGATCAGAAAGAGAAATTAGATTCTGGTCTTGAAAAAACAAGAACCTCCCTTTTAGGTAAGTTATCAAAAGTAGTTGTCGGAAAAAGCAAGATTGATGACGATTTTTTAGATGACGTTGAAGAATTGCTAATTTCCTCGGATGTTGGCGTAGACACAACTGTTAAGATAATCAATCGAATAGAATCACGTGTATCTCGTGATAAATACCTCACAGAATCAGAACTCAAAGACATGCTCAAAGATGAGATTGTACAGCTCGTCTCCGAGAATGAAACTCAGCAAACATTCAATGATGTTAAACCATATGTAATTATGGTAGTTGGGGTGAATGGTGTAGGCAAAACAACAACTATTGGTAAGTTAGCAAACCTATTTAAATCGCAAGGGCTAAAAGTAGTTTTAGGTGCGGCTGACACGTTTCGGGCCGCTGCTGTCGATCAATTAAAAATTTGGGGTGAGCGAGTAGGAGTGGATGTGGTCTCGAAAGGCATGAATACTGATCCCGCAGCTGTTGCATTTGAAGCGGTTAAATATGGAGCTGAACACAATGCTGATGTAGTGATTGTTGATACTGCGGGAAGATTACATAATAAAGTTAATTTAATGAACGAGCTTTCTAAAATTAAACGTGTCATGGACAAGCAAGTGGATGGAGCACCTCATGAAGTTATGTTGGTATTAGATGCTAGTACAGGCCAAAATGCGTTTGAGCAAGCTAAACAGTTCACTGCTGCTACAGATGTTTCCTCACTTGCGTTGACGAAACTAGATGGCACTGCAAAAGGTGGAGTAGTCATAGGTATCAGTGATCAATTTAAAGTTCCCGTTAAGTATATAGGTGTAGGCGAGCAGATGAATGACCTCCAGTTATTTAACTCTAAAACATTTATTAATTCATTATTTGCATAAATGAAGACAAAAAGCCATAAACCTAATAAAGTTGCCATTGTTACTCTCGGATGTTCAAAGAATACAGTTGATTCTGAAGTGATTCAATCTCAACTTGAAAATGGAAAAGTGCATACTGTGCATGAAGATACTGAAGATGCAGATACCGTAATCATTAATACGTGTGGCTTTATTGATAATGCCAAACAAGAAAGTATTGATACGATTCTTGATTTTGCTCAAGAAAAGAAAGCGGGTAATTTAGATAACTTAATAGTAACGGGATGTTTATCTGAAAGATACAAGGCTGATTTGTCCCCAGAAATACCAGAAGTAGACAAGTGGTACGGTACTTTCGAATTACCTCAACTATTAAATAACCTTGGTGTGGATTATCGCAAGGAGCTGATTGGTGAACGAAAGTCCTCTGTAGCTAAGCACTATGCATACATGAAAATTTCAGAAGGTTGTGATCGTCCGTGTTCATTCTGTGCAATACCCTTAATGAGAGGTAAGCACGTATCTAAGCCTATGGAACAGCTTGTGAGTGAGGCAAAAGCATTGGTGAAAGATGGAATAAAAGAGATTATGTTGATTGCTCAAGACTCTACCTTCTATGGCATTGATTTATATGGCGAGCGAAAGTTGGCTGAGCTTATGGATAGGTTAAGTGATGTTGAAGGCCTCGATTGGATACGATTGCACTATGCATATCCTTCGAAATTCCCATTTGATGTGTTACCTATCATGAATTCAAAGCCAAATATTTGCAAGTATTTGGATATACCAATTCAGCATATTTCAGACAACGTATTAAAATCGATGCGAAGAGGAATTACCAAAAGAAGAACAGAGGAGGTATTAGACAGAATTCGGTCTGAAGTAGACAATATTGCTTTAAGAACAACCCTACTTGTTGGTCATCCGGGAGAGTATGATCAAGATTTTGAGGAGTTGAAAGATTTTGTCAGTCGTTATCAATTTAATCGTTTGGGTGTTTTCACTTACTCACATGAGGATGGAACCCATGCTGGAACATTAGAAGATCATGTTTCTGAGGAGATTAAATCTGCTCGTGCTGATGAGATTATGGGAATACAACATGATATTTCATTTGCTCATAATCAGAAATTAATCGGATCGAATCAAAAGGTGATCATTGATCGAATTGAGGGAGATAGTTATATTGGACGCACTCAATTTGATTCGCCTGAGGTAGATAATGAGGTGATTATTTCCCTAAACGAAGGATATTTAAGAGTAGGGGATTTTGTGAATACGACGATTACGGGTGCAGAATCATTTGATCTTCTGGCTAAACTGAATAAATAGTGGAATTTTTTCCTGTTATAAGAGACAAAACCTTTTTCAGTAATTCTCTACTGGAAGCCTATTATAAAGGAGATAAACTTAGATCACTTTACACCTATACTCCTGATATGAAGGGTATTGGTGAAGCAATTAAAGGTAAGTCATCTTTCCCTCAGCAAAAGAGAGATCATTTAGTTCAAGATTTATATCGTCAATATGATGAAGCAGACATCGATCTTTCAAAATCAAGAGTAGTTCAAGAAAATATTGATAAACTAAAAGAATCAAACACGTTCACAATAACAACTGGACAACAGATTCATTTAGGGTTAGGGCCAGTTTATGTTTTGTATAAAGTGTTTGATGCTATAGCACTATCTAGTCAACTTAACAACAAGTTCCCGAATCAAAATTTTGTGCCAGTTTTCTGGATGGCTTCTGAAGATCACGATTTAGAAGAAATTGCATCTATATCTTTTTTTGGGAATCAGGTAAAATGGGACACTAATCAGTCAGGAGCAGTCGGAAGAATGAACACTAAAGGAGTTGCCGAGCTATTTCAAGATCTGATAGATAAATATCAATTAAGTGACATTCAACAGCATTTTTTACAACGGGCTGTTCAGATATATAGACAGTCTAAAAACCTTGCTATCGCCTTTAGAAAATTATTGCATGATTACCTAGGTCATACAGGATTAATAATTTTGGATGCAGATAGCAAATTATTGAAATCGAGCTTTAGTTCTGTCATGATTGACGAGCTAAATTACAGTAATAATCAAGCTATCATTGAAACATCTCAAAAGCTTGAAAAAGCTGGTTTTAAGAGACAATTGAGGGTTAGGTCTTGCAATCTTTTTTTATTGCAGAAAAATGACAGAGTTAGAATTGATGATTTAGCAGACTTCTCAGGTGAATCGCCTGTGGATTTTGTTAAAGAGAATTATAATAACCTCAGTCCTAATGTGGCTTTAAGACCACTTTACCAAGAGTGGATACTCCCCAATGTGTGTGCAGTTCTAGGTTTAAGTGAACTTAATTATTGGTTGCAGCTAAAAGGGCTTTTTGATAATTATGAAATGCCCTTACCCTCAATGATAGTAAGGAATTCAGCTGTTTTGATCCCTTCTAAATTTCAAAAAAAATATTTCAATAATGATTTAACAGAGTGGTTTGAAAATGAGAATGAAATTGCACTAAAGCATAATCAAGAATTAGCTGCAGAAAAAGAATCTCACGATAAAAAACTAGAAATAATAAAATCTAATATTAAAACATATGATAAAGCAATTTCAGAGACATTTAAAGATATCAATCTAG
>JAHEGS010000176.1 GCA_024645005.1 Bacteroidota bacterium | reverse complement strand
GAAAAATTTACTTCAGTAGAAGAAACTCCTGAATTACTAGCTGCATTCCAAGCCAGAATCGATCGTGGCGAAAAAATTGAGCCAAAAGATTGGATGCCAGCCATGTACAGGAAACAACTTATCCGAATGATTGAGCAGCATGCTCACTCTGAAATAATTGGTTCTTTACCTGAAGGGACGTGGATTACAAGAGCTCCTGGTTTTAGAAGAAAACTAGCATTAATGGCTAAAGTTCAAGACGAAGTTGGTCATGCTCAGTTGTTATATTCTGCTGCTGAAACATTAGGAAAAAGCAGAGAAGATATGATGAATGATTTAATCACCGGTAAATCAAAATATTCAAACATATTCAATTACCCAGCAAAAACCTGGGCTGATAGTGCAGTCATTGCATGGCTCGTTGATGCTGGAGCTATTGTCAATCAACTGGCTAATAGCAAAGGATCCTATGGCCCCTACTGTCGTGCATTGGAGCGTATTTGTTATGAAGAATCGTTTCACTTGAAATATGGTCACGATAATGTAGTGCACTTAGCAACTGGAACATCCAAACAAAGACAAATGGTGCAAGAAGCCATGAATCGTTGGTGGCCACCACTTATGCACTTTTTTGGACCCAGTGATAAAATATCTGTTCACACCGAAACATTGATGCGATGGAAGGTAAAAATGGCTAGTAATGACGCTATGAGACAACAGTTCTTGGACATGTATGTCCCAAAAATTTGGGATCTTGGATTAACCTTACCTGACCCAAATCTAAAGAAGAATGAAGAAACTAGTCTATGGGACTATACTGAACCTGATTGGGATGAATTTAAACGTGTTATAAATGGTGATGGACCATGTAATGCCGAGCGACTTGCTGTTCGAAGAATGGCTGAAGAAAATGGCAAATGGGTAGCCAATGCAATCAAAAGCAAACAAGATAAATACGTTACTCCATACGCATAATTACAACTACATGCTAGTCCTTAATTGGTAAAGTCAATTTATTTTACGAACTTTATGCATATTAATAAATTACATATCATGAAACATACTGTCATTTTATCGTGTCTTTTAAATGCCATTTTATTCGTAAATGCCCAAAACATTCCCAATGGTGATTTTGAAAATTGGAGAGTAAAGGATCACTATAAGCCCACTGGTATGACTGCCACAGTAAGGAACGCAGAACGAACATCGGATGCCAAAGAAGGTCAATATGCACTAAAACTTTCTAATACTTATGTTCCAAACTCCCGAGGTTATCGTTCATATGCTTTTAATGAAGATAATGAAAATGGTTATGATGGAGTAGCTTTTAATGGTGAACCATTGAGTTTATGTTTTTGGGCAAAATATGATTTAGCAGAAGGAGATACAGCACGAGTTTATGCCATATTTAGAGAAAAAGGAACTTACAAAGGCAAGGTTGACTTCCGATTCACAGGAAAGAGTAACAATGAATGGCTTAGGTATTCTGTACCCATAGAATGGACCTCATCAAGAACTGCCGATAGCGTATGGATTAATCTATACTCTTATGCTGACTACGGAGTAGATGGAGACGGTTTTGTGATTTTTGATGATATCCATTTTACTAATCTAAATGAACGACAAGATGACATTTTTAATCACGGGTTTGAAGATTGGCAAAATATTGGAGTTAAATACCCTGCTGGGTGGCGAACCATAGAACTAGTTTCATATGAGAGAAGCTACTCTTTTTTGTATGAACCTACTGTTTTTAACATAACAGAATCAGATGTTTTTATGGGAGAAAATTCTCTGCTTGTTAAAAACGCCTATTCAAACTCTTCAGGAAATCTAAGGTATGGATATTGCTATTTGGGCACTGAAAATAATGATTATTACACTCCACATTTTCCAATTGACACATTCAAATACCTGCAAGGCTATTACAAGTACTTGCCTGATGGAGACGATACCGCCAGGATTAATTTAAGAACTTGGGAAAAAGGAAAGTATAAGTCTAATGACAATTTCTACCTATCAGCTGCCAACGAGTGGACATTTTTTGCTTTCCCAATCAATTATTACTCTGGTACTGCAAGCGCAGATAGTGCTGGTCTTATCTTCTATTCAGGAAAAACAGATAGTATTCGGGGACCTAATAGTAGCTTGTATTTAGATAATCTTGAATTAGTAATGCAACCTAAAAGCTTGGGTATTCTTACTTTGGATGAAAATATTTCGATATATCCTAATCCGTTTCAACAGAACATCACCATTGAATCAACCGAAGAAAACACATTAGATATCTACAACACACTAGGAAAACAAATAGCCACTCATAAAATTATTCAAGGTAACAACACGCTAAATGTAGCTGAGCTACCTGTGGGTATATATTATTTAAAAACTAGAAAACAATCATGGACAAAAAAAGTAATCAAACAATAGAGTCAATAGACCCTCGTATTACACGAGCAAAGATTCAGCAAACTGGAGATAAATCTGACATGGAAGGTTTGGCTCATTTTCAAACTTTTGAAGTATTTCATCAGAATAAACGAGGAGCTCAACACAAACACGTTGGCATTGTACACGCACCAAATCCCGATATGGCTCTCCTGTATGCAAAAGAACAATATGCAAGAAGAGAAGTTACTTCGAATATTTGGGTAGTGCCGAGTAGTTGTATTTCTGCTACTGAATATTCAGATGATGATATATTTAGCACTGCACCTGAAAAAATATATCGTAATCCTGCCACCTATAAAGTCATTGACCGAATTAATGCCTTTAAAGAACGAGGAAGTAAACCCACTGACAAAGTATAACTATAAATTAAAACACAATGAATAGCATAGACGCACTTAAAGAACTACTATATAAAATGGCGGATGATCAACTAATTATTGGTCATCGAAATAGCGAATGGACTGGATTGGGTCCAATCCTAGAAGAAGACATTGCATTTTCTAGTATGGCTCAAGATAAAATTGGACAAAGTGAACATCTATATAATCTACTTCACCAATTAGGAGAAGCTGATGCAGATACCGTTGCATTTACTCGAAATGCGAATCAATTTCATTCTTCTAAATTCGTTGAACTACCAATTGGCGACTATAGTTTTAGCCTTATTCGTCATTTTTTATTTGACTTTGCTGAATACCTCCGATTTGAATCATTAAGAAGTTCCGCTTATGAGCCATTAGCTCAAGTGGCAAAGAAATTTTTTGGTGAAATTAAATACCATACCATGCATGCCAATACATGGGTGAATCAACTAGGTAACGGAAACGAAGAAAGTCATCACAAAATGCAAGAATCATTAAATATTGCATGGAATTACGCCTTAGGGATTTTTGAACCAGGACCAGCAGAACACATCTTAATGGATGAGCATATTTTTATAGGAGAAGAAAGTCTCAAAAAAAGATGGTTAGACACCATAACACCATTACTGAAAAAAAGTGGATTAACTATTCCTTCTACAGATAACTGGAAACCAATTTATGGTGGAAGAACTGGTGAACATACAGAACATTTACAACCTCTATTAGAAGAAATGACAGAGGTTTACTCAATAGATCCATCTGCAGACTGGTAAAATGATCTCAGAAGCATATATCCGAGAAGAACTAAAACAGGTAAAAGATCCTGAAATTCCTACAATTTCAATTGTTGATTTAGGTATTGTAACAGGTGTAAAAATAGAAAACAAGGACGTACATGTTACGCTTACTCCAACATTTGCTGGTTGTCCTGCACTTCGATTAATGGAGGATATGGTAAAAGATCACCTCAATGCTAACAGTATGCTTGGAAAGATTACAGTAGAAACTAGTTTTGAAACAACATGGACCACAGACTTGATTACCCCAGAAGGTCACATCGCTATTAAAAAACATGGTCTTGCTCCTCCAAAAAGAAATTGTGCAACCATTTCTATGGAAGTACTTGAATCCACAAAATGTCCCTATTGCGACAGTGAAAATACTTCTATGAAAAGTCCCTTCGGGCCTACCTTATGTAGAAGTTTACATTACTGCAATAATTGCAAACAAGCGTTTGAAGGTTTTAAACCTGTTTGATTATTATTGAAAATAAATTAACTCTTATTATGAATAGTACAGAAATCTTTTCAGCATTCATTATTCTATTTGCAGTAATTGATGTTATTGGTGCAATACCTCTAATCATTTCAATCAAAGAAAAAACACCTATTCGACCTGGACTTGCAACTATTGTATCTGGAGTCATCATGATACTGTTCCTGTTAATTGGTGAGTCTGTTCTTCATTTTATAGGAGTTGATATCAATTCATTCTCTGTAGCAGGTAGTATACTAATGGCATTTATAGCATTCGAAATGCTATTGGGCGTCAGAATATTCAATGATGACGCAGCTGATACGGCTACAGCATCTGTTGTTCCACTTGCTTTCCCTTTGCTAGCAGGAGCTGGAACACTAACCACAATTATTTCCATTCGAGCAGAGTACCAGTTGGTCAATATCATCATTGCAATCGCTCTCAATATGGTTGTTATTTTCGGAGTGCTTAAGTCTGTAAAATTCATTCAAAAAATTATTGGACCAGCAGGAACTAAAATATTAAACAAAGTTTTTGGAATTATTCTCCTTGCAATTGCCGTTAAACTATTTAGTGCAAATGCAAAAAACTTATTTAGCTAAAATAAAAACCACTCCTAATGGTTAAGCCATCCAATCTAATAAGAGCTTTTGTTGTTGTTTTTATTCTCATCGCATCTATAAATACTCGTGCACAATCTATTAAATCGAATATTTTGGATTCGGTACGATTATCTCTTAAAGAAAAACCAACATTTTATGTTGCTTTTCATAATCGTAATACCGTAGTTAACGTACAAAAAACAAAATTATATGGGCTAGTTGGTGGATTTGACTTCAATAAAAAAATCAAATTATACATAGGAGTATATGGATTTGTCAAACCAGATAAGCTTTTATTAACT
>JAHEGS010000024.1 GCA_024645005.1 Bacteroidota bacterium | reverse complement strand
AATTTATTCATCCTATTCATTAAATGAATTTAACGCTAATAAGTTTTAGTTGTTATGTTGAAATATAATCCTGAATCTTTTGAACCTCATCTGCCCACACCTTGTCAGAATCAGATATATCAGCAATTTGCTCAACCTCATTCACTAATTTCTCAAGTTTATCAGACGACTTGATTGGGTCTCGGTATTTTAACGCTTTACACGCTGTCAATAACTCAATGGCTTGAATTCTTTCTACATTTTGAAGAACTTTAAGACACTTGGTAGCTGCATTTGCTCCCATACTGACATGATCCTCTTGTCCGTTGCTGCTTTCTATGGTATCAATAGAACTTGGAGTGCATAGTTGCTTATTCTGACTTACTATACTAGCCGCAGTGTATTGAGCAATCATTAATCCACTTTCCAAACCTGGATTACTCGTTAAGAAAGCAGGTAAATCTCGCTTACCCTCCAGAAGTCGATATATTCTACGTTCTGCTATGCTACCGATTTCTGCAATAGCGATAGCTAAAAAGTCGAGTTGTAATGCCAATGGCTGTCCATGAAAATTACCAGCACTTAAAACCAAATCTTCATCTGGAAATACATTGGGGTTATCCGTAACCGCATTGATTTCAGTTTCAAACACAGATGCTACTTGATGAAAAACATCCTTACTTGCTCCATGCACTTGAGGCACACATCGAAAGCTGTATGGATCCTGCACATGATTTTTAGATTGATCCAAAATCTGACTTCCTGAAAGATGGGCCAAAATTGTTTTTGCTGTGTCCAATTGACCTTTGTGAGGTCGAATAACATGGCTGAATTTTAAGAAAGGTTCTTTTCTTCCATCATAGGCGTCTATGCATAGAGCTGCATGAAGGTCGGCTCTTTCAAGTATTTTTTGAGCTTTAAATAGGCAGGACAAACCATAGGCTTGCATAAACTGAGTACCATTGATCAAAGCTAAACCCTCTTTGGGTCCCAACGCCAAATCACTTGACTTTGCTTTTTCTATTTTTTGAAAATCATCACTCCATACCATCCCCTCACCAATTAATGGTAAACTCATATGACTTAATGGTGCTAAATCGCCACTAGCCCCCAAACTTCCCAACTCATATACCACTGGTAGAGTTGAAAAGTTGTAGAAATCGATTAATTTTTCAACTGTTTTTAATTGAACTCCACTATGTCCATAACTCAAACTTTTTACCTTGAGTAAGAGCATCATTTTTACAATATCATGCGGAACATAATCTCCCATTCCACAAGCATGAGATCGAATCAGATTAACTTGCAATTGTGCTAGATCTGTCGAATCAATCCTCGTATTGCACAGTGAACCAAATCCTGTATTAACTCCATATATAGCCGAATTACCCTCTTTTACTTTTGATAATAAATAGGCATTGCATTTCTTTATTTTCTCTTCAGAAATTTCGGATAATCTAATCTTCTTATCACTCGATAAAAGATTTTTTATATCGTTAATTGTATGATAATTCGCCAACTCCATCATTTTAACGAAATTAAGCGTTTCTGCTTTCTAGAGCTAATTTGGTAATTACAGCCTTTGTATTTGCAGGAAAATCACCTTTCATCATCCAATCATAGTATCCCCTATTTTCTTTAAAAACATCAACAACCCGTTTATTGATATATTTCCCAAAGTTGAAGTATGCCTCACCGTCAGAACCTCTTTTAATTCGTCTTGCGAAGTCGAAAAACTCACTTTCACCGCTAAAGGCATGTAAAAAATCAATGTCATTTTCTAATTCATCGTAAAAATCAACTTGAGCTTTAATCACCTCCCAAGTTGCTATTGTATCTGCCTTTGCTGAATGCGCATCGACTAGGTTTTTATTGCAATATTTTTGATATGCTGCACCCAAATTTCGAGGCTCCATTTTGTGGAATATACGTTGAGCATCAATAAATTTACGATCAGTATTAAACTTAATTTCCGCTCGATAAAACTCTTCAGCCAACATTGGGAAATCAAATCGGTTACTGTTAAAACCTCCAAAGTCAGCATCGCCTAAAAATGTATTCAATTCAACCGAAAATTCTTTAAATGTTGGTTTGCCAACTACATCTTTATCCCAAATTCCATGAATTTCAGACACTTCGGGTGGAATTGGAATTGTTGGATTGAGCACTTGATGCAAATGTTCTTCTTTTCCATCTGGTTGAATCTTAATGCAATAAATCTCAACTATTCGATCTTTAGCAATTTGAACACCTGTAGTTTCAAGATCAAATACAATAAGTGGTTTTCTTAAAATTATATTCACACAACAAAGGTATCTGTGTTTTTTCTAAACACCCCAATAACGAAATCGCATTATCCACTTCTTATGGGCTAAAGCTACGGAAGCAGAATAAAATGTGACACAGTCTCTATGGCTATTTGTTTAAAAGTTTGGGATGATTGCACACTTGCAATATTTAATATTGTAGTTCATAAATGGAATTTAAAGCAGTTCATATCTCTTGTGATGATAAAACATCTGAAACACTTTCATTTTTATTACAAGAAAATGGATATGAGGGCACATCCTTCGAAAAAAATCAATTAATAGCTTATTGTAAGATTTCTTCTTTTGACAGCAGTAAGCTTGAATCCATTCTTAAACCATTTGGAATTAAACATGACAAAATACAAGACGTTAATAGCCAAAATTGGAATAAAATATGGGAAAGTAATTTTGTGAATGCAGAAATTGGAAGTCAGATTCATGCTAGAGCACCATTTCATTCACCCAAAAATGTAAAACACGATATCATCATTTCACCCAAAATGGCATTTGGAACTGGGCATCATGAGACAACGCAACTATCGGCTATTGCACTGAAGAAATTAGATTGCTCAGACAAGGTTATCCTCGATATGGGATGTGGAAGCGGACTTCTATCCATATTAGCATCACAAAAAGGTGCAAAAAAGGTTATCGCTATTGATTACGACCAAAACTGTATAGCTAATACCAAAGAAAATATACAATTAAATAATGCCAAAAACGTTATCACTATTCAAGACGACTCCCTCTCTCAGGTGGATGAGAATTTAGATATTATCGTGAGTAACATTGTTAAAAACATTAATCTTAACCTACTACCTCAATTCATAAACAAACTTAATAATAATGGCATATTGATTCTTTGTGGTTTTCTTGCCGAAGACATGAACGTCCTAATTCAAGAATCTCAGAAACACGGGCTAAAAATTATAGATCAAAACACAAAAAATGGCTGGTTACAAACTCAATTTATCAAATAAAATGTGGTCAAAAAAATACATACTGATACTTTTTCTATTTAACTCATTTCTCTCTTGGGCACAACCCCGATCGTTTTCAAGAAATCCATCAGTTTTTATTAAGGAGTATGTTAAATTTCTTCAGCCTAAAGCTGAGAAGCAAGACCAAGAACTTTTAGAAACATTTACCACTAAATGGGATTCTGGGAAGTTTGTTGAACCTGAACAACGAAACATTATATCTGTAGCCAATTTAATGTTGATGAATGATTTAGATATTCCTTATTTCTTTCTCCTCACTGAAACAATGTTATATGCAAAAGATTCAATAGACGAGCCCAAATACGTCAGTTGGTCAAAAGCATTAGTTCCATCATTAAACTCTGGAAATCAAACCTTTATAACACTCATTAAAGCTTCGAGAAATTTATTCCGTGACAATACGATTTATGAATCTAAAACAAAGAAATGGTATAGTAATTCCCCTGATTACCGATTTATTTTTGAGGACAATCGCGTAAAAATATCGTTTAAAAACATCGACTTGACTTGTCAAGCTCAAGTAGATCAAATCAAAATCTACAATACCTCTGGCAGTTATTATCTAGATACGGATGAATGGCAAGGGCAAAACGGAACCATGACTTGGGAACGTGTAGGCTTTGGTAAAAATAATATTTATGCTGACATACAAAGTAGCTACAAACTAAAATTTGAACGTGCAGAGGTTAAAATTGACACTGTAATTTTTACTAATAAAGACTTTTTAACAAAATCATTACAAGGAAATTTAATTGACAGAGCTTCAAGTGCCAACAATATTGATAAAGAAGTATTACAAAACTCCCAATTCCCCCAATTTTATTCATTCGATAAAAATATTGAACTTGGCTCATACTTGGACAATACTGTTCAATTCAAAGGAGGATTTGCCATGAAAGGTCCTGAAACCATATCAACAGGTAGCCCTGAATTTCCATCGGTAATTGAAATTTATTTCAAAGACAAAAGAAGAATCCTAGCCAAATCACCCTATTTTACCCTGAAAGAAGGGAAAATTAATGCCATGGAAAGTGAGGTAACTATTTTAACTGATAGTGGCACCATTTTTCATCCTAATCTTAAATTCAATTTAAATTTAGATAAAAAAATTCTCATTCTTATTCGTGGAAAAGAAGGTCTAAAACAGGCTCCATTTTATGACAATGATCATCAGATTGACATTTTCGTTGACAAAATTATCTGGAAACTCGATTTACCTAAAATTGAATTTGACGTAGACGGAGAGGAAAAAAAAGCCTTTATAGAGTCACAAAGTTTCTATAAAGAGGTTCGATATGAGAAAATCCCACGAGGAATTCTAAAGTACCACCCCTTATCAAAGATGAGAAACTTCGTCATCCAATACAGAAAAAGAGAATTTACACTCAATGAATATGCAAACTGGATGGGTAGTAAACCCCTTTATCTCAAACCTCAAATTATTGAGTTAGCTGATCTAGGATATCTCTTTTTTAACCCAGCCACCGATAGTGTAAAAATCAGAAGAAAACTCGACCACGCAGTTTTATCTCACAAAAAGCTAATGGACTATGATGTAATCCGATTTTCATCGGTTATTTCTGCTCGATCAAATGCGTTTTTAAACCTCATTAACAACAATTTTAATATAGAGGGTGTAAGAGCTTTTAAATTTAGTGATAGTCAAAGTGTTTATGCTTTCCCACATGAACAAACGGTCATTCTTAAAAACAAACGCCGCATGGAGTTTGGTGGTCGACTGACCGCTGGAAAATTTGATTTTTACTCCGACAAATTTGAATTTGATTACTTCAATTTTGATATCTCCTCAGATAATATTACCAAGATGGTTATATTCACAAAAGACTTATCTGGTAAACCTGGGCTAGTAGCCGTAAAATCTGTTTTAAGAGATATTAATGGTACCCTTGAAATTGATAAATCAACTAATAAATCCGGGCTTAAAAATTATCCTGAATAT
Organism: Bacteroidota bacterium; assembly: GCA_024645005.1. Lineage (GTDB taxonomy): Bacteria > Bacteroidota > Bacteroidia > NS11-12g > UBA9320 > UBA9320. The sequence goes on along the minus strand of JAHEGS010000024.1, from coordinate 20,639 downwards.
CCCCGTTTTACTAGCAATAAGGGTTCAATTATTGCCTATGATAAACCCACTATTTTCGGTGGGGTATATGACAAGAATCAATTTCGTTTTGAGGTAGATCCTTTTACCATCGAAAATCTTGATAATTTCACTACTGAGGGTCTAAGCTTTCCAGGAACTTTTGTAGCTGGTGGGATTATCCCAGACTTTGATTTTGAAGCAAAAATCATGGATGATTATTCTCTGGGTTTTGAACGAACAAATCCCCCTGGAGGATATCCTATATATGATGGCAAAGGGCATGGAGATATAGATATCCGTCTAAGTGAAGAGGGTTTTACTGCCAAAGGAAACATTGAATACGAAGGAGCAATTCTTGAATCTCAAGATATATTAATGACGCCAGATTACACCATAACTGAGGCTGAATCTTACACCATTAATGAAAATGAGAAATACCCCAATCTATATGCTAAAGAAGTTACTACAAAATGGCTTCCAAATCGTGATTCAATGTATATCTACACTAATAACCATGAGGTAACTGTTTTAAGGGATAATCAGCAATTCTCAGGCAATCTTGTTCAAACCAGTCAACAGTTGGCAGGAAATGGATCGTTGGTATGGGATAAGGCTAGCTTAAAATCATCTGATATGAAATTCAAACCCAATGAGGTAAATGCCCTCGTATCTGATGTTCAAATAAACGCCCTTGATCAAAATAAGATTGCTTTTTCATCAGATAACTTAAATTCTCACATTGATTTCACTAAGCAAATTGGTGATTTTAAATCTAATAATATTGGCGATCTCACTCAGTTACCCTTTAATCAATTCGCTACTTCAATGGATGAATTTGTATGGGACATTGCTAATAACTCTATTGAGTTCAATAAAGGTCCTCAGCTTTTGCAAAGCAAATCTTATTTTGTTAGCAATAAATACGATCAAGAAGGTTTAAAATTTGAAAGTACAATTGCTCTATTCGATATAAACAAAGGAATAATTTACGCAAAAGAAGTTCCATTTATTGATGTTGCTGACAGTCGTATTTATCCGTTCGAAAACAAAGTAGATATTCACGAAAATGCTGACATTCAAAGACTCAAAAAATCACGCATTTTAGCTTCCAGAGTTCAAAAATATCACCAACTTTATGATGGAGATATCAAAATTGAAGGGAGATATGCTCTAAGTGGGTCTGCATCATATGAATTCAAAGACAAACACCAAACACATCAAATTATAAAGTTCAATAAGATTAGAGTCAAGGGCAAGGGTGACACCTCTGTTATTGCAAAAGGTTACATTAGTGATTCATCATCCTTTTTCTTGAGTCCAAAAATTGCATATAAAGGCAAAACAGAATTATATAGTAATCAACGCGATATTTTCTTTAATGGTTATGTAAAACCACAGCACTCATTCACATATTATCCAAGCAGATGGTTTAGGTATTCAGGACAACCCAACCCTGAAAATGTCATCATACCTGCAACAGAAATACTCAATGAGGACAGACGAAAGATGTATGCCTCGATAAACATTGCTAATGATAGTACACACATTTATCCTACACTATTCAATTTTAAACGAAGCTATGCTGATTTAGAACTTACATCAGACACCGGTATTTTTTATTACGATGAGTCTAAAAAGACCTTTTTTGTAGGTGATTCAATGAAGCTTCTTGAAGGTTCACCGCGTGGAAGCTATCTCGCATTTAATGAAGCTAAAGAAGAAGTTTACAGTGAGGGCAAGATTAATTTTGATCTTAATCAAGGCCCTAATTTTAATGCTCAATTAGCTGGCAATATACGTAAAGCTTACAGCGACTCCACATTTATAATTCAATCTTTAATGGCACTTAATCTTATGCTACCGGAAGACTGCTACAAACGAATGATGGAGGTGATCAATGAAAATGATAATGAATCTGCAGATAACAATAACCCGTTTGTAGAAAAAGCTCTTGCAGAATTTTTAGATGATTCCAAACTCAAAAAAGCTCTTGATTATGTGGCAGCATCAGAAAAGATAAAGCTTCCAAATGATGTTCCTGCCCATTTCCTATTCACGAAAACAAGTCTTCATTATGATGCATTCAAAAGACAGTTTATTAGTCTTGACCCCATACACATCGCAACAATTAATGGTAATCAGGTAAATAAAGTACTCAAATCAAGAATGGCAATTACCAAGCGTAGAAGTAGCACAAAATTCACCATATATCTAGAGGCTAGTAAATATGACTGGTTCTACATCGACTACTACATGGGAGCTTTAAGCGTAGCGAGTACCGATAAATCATTTAATGATATCATCAAGACACAGGGACCAAAAATGAGTAAAGGAAAATTCAGAATTCGCCCTGCTAGTCCAAGGACTGTCGGGTTATTCTTGTCTAAGATTGAGAATTAATTTGCTCATCTTGTAGATTCAATCTTACAAAACCTCTTGAGAATAATATCAGACTATAACTCACCAAAATATGGCTGATATTTATAGCCAAAAAATGATAGTCTTCCTTGAATAAGGCAAATACCAACGCTGAAAACGAGAGTACGCTAATCCCTCTCACCACATGGTATTTTGGTTGACTAACATTACTAATATCAGAGAAGTACGCACTTAAACCAATCCCCATAAATCCTACTATCCCATAGATCATTACGGGTAGAAACTGGTTATTCCAAACTAAAACCAAAATCATAGCAAAGAATAAGATCAAATTGGTAATTCGAATAATTTTATTTTTATGAAACCGTGCAAAATCTATACTCCCATTGGTAAAAAAATAGATGGACCACAAGCTTAAAATTCTGGAAACAAACAGAAGCCAATTTGCTAACCCTTTCTCCAATAAAGGGAGATGACCAAAAGCAGCAACACCAGAGGAGATTCCTGTCAATAAAATAAACCAAATAAATTGGTTAGAATCCATCTGACTTTTGTGTAATTTCAAAAGGAAAAGAGCCGTGCCAAGAATTAAAATATTTGATAAAAAACTAATCCAAATCATCGTCATTCAACTAGGTTTTGTTTTTGATAAAAAAATTGATTAAAGTTTATTTCTGGAGTATAGGAGAAGAAAGAGCCATACTGGACAAAGCAGTTGGTCTATTTTTATCGTAATCATAACTTATTAGAGCTGTTCTAATATTTGCCATGTGCTTGACTTGAGTTAAATTGGTGAATTGATAAAATACATTAAATGAAGATCTACCCGTAACTTCGGTTGCAATATCAATTTGAACTTGGTCTCCCAAACGCCCTTCACATGAATAGGTTATGGCCGCATCTGCTTGTATTAATGACACCCCACCAAAATCTAATTCTGTAAACCCATTCTCAGCCAAGAACCTCACCCTCGCCTCTTGAGCATATGCTAAAAACTGTTGATTTCCCATATGATTTCCATAGTTTAAGTCAGATACTCTAACTTTAATCTCTGTGGAATATTGCCATTGGCTAGGCATTTCAATTTTCATTCGCTTCATCGTACTCCGTCCTTTGGATTTTTACCTTCAAATTGTTTAAAATAATTTTTGTATTCTTTGATAGTCTCATCTACCCCTTTTGTGATATACTCGGGTTCATTAATTTCAATGATTTTCTTTTTGAAATCAAAACCAATCTTCACTATAGGTATATTGGCTTTTTTAGCAATATAATAAAAGCCTGTCTTCCATTTTTCATTGTATTTCCTTGTGCCTTCAGGAGTTATAGTTGTAATAAATTCCTCATTCGAATTATATACTGACACCATAGTATCCACAAAATTCGTGTTTTTTGACCGTTCAACAGGGTATCCTCCTAAAGCCCGAAACAAATAACCAATTGGCCACACAAACAACTCTTTTTTCCCTACATACTTTGGATTAAAGTCATCTGTAATCGCTCTATATAACAAGCCAACTAAAAAATCCCAATTACTGGTGTGAGGAGCTACTACTAATAGATACTTTGGAAGTTTCGGCATGGTGCCAGAAACGCTCCATCCCCAAACACCCTCAAATATCCACCTTGAAATTTTCTTAATCATCGGTAAGTAATTGTTTGAATTTAGCTTTTATCTCATCCGATATGGGAACAGGTTTTTGAGTGATCGAATCAAGCAATACAAATTGAATTTCTGCCCTTGAACAAACCATAGAAGATTTATCATCAATGATCTCTTGAATCATGGACACACTTCGATTATTAAAAACCAAATCTTTGATATGAATGTGAATTAACTGGTGGGGTAATAGAGGTCTTTTGAAAGCAATATTGATATTCACCACAACAAACAAGAGTTTTTCTGCTTCAAAAAAGCGATCTTGAACTGCTGGTTCCAAGAACTTCCAACGAGCTTCCTCAAGTAATTCCAGGAATCGAGCATTATTCACATGTCCATATGCATCACAATGATATCCTCGTATCCGTATTGAAGTCACTTTCACTTCAGCAAATGTCTATAAAAATCACTAATTGACGAATGAATTTTACAAACAAATCAATTCTTACAATGGTTATTACCATATGCAAACTATCCTAATTAGTGGTGGGTCAGGACTTATCGGTTCTGATCTAAAAACATATTTCACCCAATTGGGATTTTCAGTTCGAATCCTGACTAGAAAGCCTAACCAAAGAAATAAAAACACTTTTTATTGGAATATTGAAGATAAAACTATTGATCCTAATGCTTTAGAAGACGTGGACATTGTCATCAATCTCGCTGGCAGTTCAATTATTGGTGGAAGATGGACGAAGTCCAGAAAAAAAGTATTAACCCATTCAAGAGTGAACGCTACTAAACTTTTGATAGACACTATTAACGATAAAAAGCTTCCAATCAAACACTTTATTCAAGCAAGTGCCATGGGATATTATGGTGATTCTAATGAAGATATCCTTACTGAGGAATCACCAAAAGGAAACGACTTTATGGGAAACTTGTGTTACGAATGGGAATCAGCTACCCAAAACCTTAACCCAACCGTTAAAAAATCCATACTAAGAATAGGTCTTTATATGAGTATAAATGGTGGTGTTTATCCCATACTCGCAAGATTAGCAAGATTTAACCTATTGTCAGCATTCGGAAATGGGCAAATGTGGGCTGGATATACTCATCATCTCGAGTTTGCTCACCTTATTCACCAAATTTTACTTGGCAATATTACACCCGACACCTACAATGCTGTAGGGAAAGAACCTTTCCAGATGAATATCCTTATGAAATGTATTGCTCGGAAATCAGGTAGAGCCAACTTTTTGCCCAACGTACCAGCATTTCTTTTAAAAATAGTTCTCGGAGAAGCATCAGCTACACTTCTTAACAGCTATCGGGTTACCTCTCCCAAGCTAGCATCTTTTGATGTTCATCAATATAATGAAATAGAACAAGCAATTCAATCACTATAACTATGGTCATACACTGGTTTAGAAGAGACTTAAGGCTTCACGATAATGCCGCACTTTATCATGCATTAAGTGAGTACCAAGATGTGCAATGCATATTTATTTTCGACAAAAACATTTTAGATAAATTAGCCGACAAAGACGATGCAAGAGTCACATTTATCTATAACCAATTGATGAATCTGCAAAAAAAGTTATTGAGTTTGGGTAGTGACTTGAAAATATATTACGGATATCCTAAAGAAATATGGCAAACTATTATTGAAGATTTAAAACCCCAAGCTGTTTTCACTAATAAAGACTACGAACCCTACGCAAGAGAGAGGGATCATAAAATCGCTGAATTATTAAAATCAAACAATATTCTATTTCATGCCTACAAAGACCATGTCATTTTTGAAGAAGATGAAATAACAAAAGACGATGGAGACCCATATGTGGTATATACTCCCTACAGTCGGAAGTGGAAGTATACTCTCACTGATAAAGATATTACCTCCTATGAAAATGAAAAGTATTTCGATCACTTTATAAAATCAGTTCCATCTGATATGATAAGTCTTGAGCAAATGGGATTTATACCAAACACAATGGATTTTCCGAGTATGACCACACAAGTAGGAATTATTAAGAATTATGGTTCAAAAAGAAACTTTCCTGGTATTGATGGTACTTCAAGATTATCTGTTCACTTTCGATTTGGAACGATCAGTATTCGAGAAAAAGTTAGCAAGGGTAAATCACTCAGTGAATCTTGGTTAAACGAACTGATATGGCGAGACTTTTACAGTCAAATATTATATCACTTTCCACATGTTAAAGAAGGAAGCTTCCGACCCAAATACGATGCAATATCCTGGAAGAACTCACAAGAGCACTTTGAAGCCTGGTGTCAAGGTAAAACAGGGTACGGTCTTGTGGATGCTGGTATGAGAGAATTAAATGCGACAGGATTTATGCACAATCGAGTTCGCATGGTTGTAGCTAGTTTTTTGACTAAACACTTGCTAATTGATTGGCGATGGGGAGAAGCCTATTTTGCCCAAAAGCTATTGGATTTTGATTTAGCCAGCAATAACGGTGGTTGGCAATGGGCATCTGGCTCTGGTGTGGATGCTGCTCCTTATTTTAGAATCTTCAACCCCTACACGCAGATTGAAAAATTTGACAAAGACCATACCTACATCAAAAAATGGGTTCCTGAATGGGGCACGGACCAATATGTCGATGAAATTGTAAACCATAAGGAAGCACGAGAACTTTGTCTTAAGGTATATAAAGAGGCGTTGGATAGCCAATAATCACATAATTAACATTCTGTTCAGCAATTATTTAGCATATTTGCTAAATAAACCTCAAGCATGGATTCAACATCACTAAATCCGAAAGGTAAATTTGGTACTGCTCCTGTATTTCTAACAGCCATATCCACTATTCTGGGTGCTATTATGTTCCTGCGTTTTGGTTATTCTGTGGGGCAAGTTGGGGTATACGGAACTATTGCAATCATCGCTATTGGTCATCTTGTTACTATTCCTACTGCTATGGCTCTTGCTGAGATAGCAACCAACCAAAAAGTGGAAGGTGGTGGTGAATATTTTATCATTTCTAGATCATTTGGACTAACCATTGGTGCAGCAATTGGTCTTGCTCTATACCTCTCTCAAGCAATTAGTGTAGCCTTCTACCTAATCGCATTTACTGAAGCCTTTGAGCCCCTACTCCCCTTAATCAACTCATATCTCCCATTTGAAATAAATAAGATGATAATAGGAATTATTTCGGTCTTTTTATTGTCTTGGTTAATGTTAACCAAAGGAGCATCTAGTGGTATGGTTTTGTTATACATTGTTGTGGCAATCCTATCTTTATCACTTATCCTATTTTTTGCTGGAGGTCCGACTGAGGGATTCATTAAACCCGATGCGTTTCATTTAAACAAAGAAAAAAATGACTTCTTTTTCATTTTTGCCATTGTATTTCCTGCGTTTACAGGGATGACCGCTGGTGTGGGATTATCTGGAGATCTAAAAAATCCTAAAGTATCTATTCCTCTGGGAACATTAGCAGCCACACTAATTGGAATGGTCATTTATGTGTTTATTGCTATTAAACTTGGATCCAGTGCAACAACTGCTCAACTTGGTAATCTTGACAATCAACTTATCATGGGAGACATCGCAGTTTGGTGGCCAATCATCCCCATTGGTCTTGCTGCTGCAACAATATCCTCTGCTTTGGGTAGTATAATGGTAGCTCCAAGAACACTCAACGCCATTTCTGCAGATCGAATAATACCCATTCCAAGACTAAATAATTGGCTCAGTAAACTAAAGGTTAAAAACGGGGAACCTGTTAATGCTACATTGGTAACCTGCATCATTGCTTTCTTTTTTGTACTTATGGGCGATGTAAATGCCGTAGCTGAAATCATTTCTATGTTTTTCATGGTGACCTACGGCTCAATTTGTTTAATTAGTTTATTTGAAAACTTTGCATCAAATCCAGCTTACAGACCTTCATTTAAAAGTAAGTGGTACATCTCTTTGTTGGGTGCTGTTATGTGTATCGGTCTCATGTTTAAGATCAATACGGGTTATGCTATTATATCCATTTTACTGATGACTGTCATGTACGGGCTTTTGAGCTTTTATCACAAAAAAGGGGATATGGCGATTATTTTTAGTGGCGTAATTTTTCAAATCAGTAGAAACTTACAAGTTTTTCTTCAAAAACGAAAAGCAAGTGCCAATGAAGCATGGAGACCCTCAGTAGTAGCTATATCTAAAGATTCATTCGATCGATTTGCAGCATTTGATCTTTTAAGATGGATTTCTCATCGAATTGGTTTTGGGACCTACATTCATCATATTAATGGGTACTTAAGTTCAAAAACTATACGCCAATCAGAATTAGATCATGCACGGTTAATCAAAATGGCTCAAATATCAGACAGTTCTGTTTTTGTTGACACCATGGTGAACCCTAACTATGTGAATAGTATTATACAAGCTCTTCAATTACCTGGTATTAGTGGACAAGAGAACAATATGATTCTTTTTGAATTCAATAAACATCAAGAAGAAGGATGCCGAGAAATCGCTGAAAATATTGGTTTGGCTAAAGCTGTGGACTATGATATTTGTATTTTATCAAGTAGCGATAAAGATTTTGGATTTAATAACGAAATAGACATATGGATTACTGGAAGTGACTATCAAAATGCAAATCTCATGATCTATCTTGCCTATATCATACTAGGTCATCCTGATTGGAGTAATGGAGGTCAGATCAAGTTATTTAATGTTTGTGCTGAGGAGGATGCAGAAGAACAACGTAATAAAATGCTCGAAATGATTAGTACAGGTAGACTCCCAATATCTGCTAACAACATTGAGATTATTTCGAAAGCAGAAGGCGTTTCTGAGAAAGACATTATTAACCAAAAGTCTAGGGATGCAGATTTGACTATTGTAGGCTTTCAATACGAACAAGTAAAGCATACTGGATATGAAACTTTTATGGGCTATGACAAGATTGGAAATGTGCTCTTTGTCAATACCCGAAGTGAAAAAACGATTGTATAGTTTTGGTTTAACCTTTCGCCCAAATATTATACTTTAAGATGCAGTATATTGCCCTTACTCCATCTCTCCAACCAATCTTTTTACCATCTGCATAAGTTCTTCCGTAATATGAAATTCCAATTTCATAAATGCGTATTGCTGGAATACGTGATATTTTAGCTGTTACTTCTGGTTCAAATCCAAATCGATTCTCTTTAAGTTGTATTGACTTAATAACAGGTGCTTTAAACAACTTATAGCAGGTCTCCATATCGGTTAAATTAAGATTGGTTAAAGCATTACTCATCAGTGTCAGTAGCCCATTACCTATACTATGCCAGAAAAATAAAATGCGATGAGGTTTTCCTCCCATAAATCGACTTCCATATACTACATCAGCATGTCCATCAGTAATTGGTTTTAGTAACTCGTTGTACTCAAATGGATCATACTCCAAATCAGCATCTTGTATAATGATCAAATCTCCCTTTGCTTCTTGAATACCTGTTCTTAATGCTGCACCTTTTCCTTGGTTGTATGAATGACGGTAAAGTGATATCTCTAATTCAGTATTTTGAGATTTGTATTCTTCTAACCTTTTCCATGAATTGTCCGTTGAAGAATCATCAACCATGACAATTTCTTTGTTCAATTCATTGATTAACGGAACTTCCTTAATTTTATCTAGAATGAGGTGTATTGTTTTTTCCTCATTGTAAACCGGGATAATAATTGATAATGTTTTATAATCCATCGAGGTGCAAATAAACATCAATTAATTTTACTTTTGAATGATTGGAATTACACACAACTAAAAACGGTGAAAAAACCCTTTACATCCCCAAAGTGGATGAAACTTATCACAGTAGAAATGGGGCTATTTCCGAATCGAAGCACGTTTTTATTCAACATGGCATCAACCGTATAAATGGGGATATTCATATTTTAGAAATTGGTCTTGGAACTGGGCTTAATGCACTACTTGCAGCACAAGAAGCAAAAAAACAAAACAGAAAAATATACTACCATACGCTCGAACCATACCCCGTACCTCATAACTTATTGAATCAACTGAACTATGGTCATCTACTCAATGATAAAAAATTATTTGAGGAAATTCATGAGGCTAGCTGGGAAATAAGTGTACATCTAACAGAAAATTTTGTTATTTACAAAACTCAACAAAAACTTGAGGAAGTCATTCTTGATTTCAGAAAATATGATGTAGTGTTTTTTGATGCTTTTGCCCCTAAAAAACAACCTGAGCTTTGGAATAAGACTATTTTTAAAAAACTATTTGAATCGCTCAAACCAAATGGAATCCTAACAACCTACTCCGCCGCCGGACAATTAAAGCGAGACCTAAAAAGCGTTGGATTTGAGCTTGAACACCCCCCTGGTGCGAATGGAAAGCGTGAGATGACAGTAGCCATGAAAAAGTGAATTACTCTTTAAAACCATTTTGAATCCAACACTCAATTTTTTGGATGTTTTCATCACTTAACTTATTTCCTGATTTGGGCATTGGACTAACACTTATCTCGTGCTTAATCGCCATCAAAAACTTTGAATTCTCTGCTGATGCTTTTGTTGTTTCATAATCATTCATTGTGAAGCCTCCATTTCCAGAACCATGACAGTAAACCCCAGAGCAACCTGCATTTTCAAGAATAGCTGCGATATCATTTGTGTATGTAATGTCAATACTATCACACAGATCTTGTGGTTGATTAGTTGTTACTATTGCATCGTCATCTCCACAAGCAGAAAGAAGAGCAATTAAAATTGAGACTAAGGCTAGTACTTTTTTCATATGGCGTTGATTTGTGGGGAAAAATACTTAAAAAATCCAAAAACACGCAATATCATTGCATAGATGAGCAATCAAAACTTGAATTTATCCCTAAAAAAATTCAATACATTTGGTATAGATGTATCAGCAAAAAACGTCATTTATCTTACTGAATTAAAACAACTTGACCACATCTCAAATTTAGAGGATTGTTTCATAATTGGTGGTGGTAGCAATATCCTACTCACAAAAAACATAGATAGACCTGTAATCATTAATCAAACCAAAGGGATTTGTACAGTTAATGAAGATGAAAATTACATTGAATTAGCTGTCGCTTCAGGTGAAAATTGGCATGAATTTGTAATGTATTGTGTCCAAAAAGGGTATGGTGGCATTGAAAACATGAGCCTTATTCCTGGTTCTGTAGGTGCAGCTCCAATGCAAAATATTGGAGCATATGGTAGAGAAATTAAAGATGTACTAACCTATGTTAGTGCTGTCCACATGGAGACTAAAGAAATTAAAAAATTCACAAACCAAGAGTGTAAATTTGGATATCGAGAGAGCATTTTCAAAAAGTCACTTAAAGGAAAATATTTTGTTTCAGATATCGGAGTACAGTTAACTAAGAAAAATCATCAATTGAATACGAGCTATGGAGATATCGAAAAATGGTTAAATGATCATCTCATCAAAGCACCAACCATTCAAGATGTTAGTAATGCCGTAATTGCTATTCGAAAGAGTAAGCTTCCTGACCCATCAGATCTTGGGAATTCCGGCAGTTTTTATAAAAACCCCGTAATACCCTTAAGTCAGTTCAATGGTTTATTAGAAAAATTCCCAACAATTAAAAGCTACCCTGTTAATGATAAGGAAGTAAAAGTTTCTGCAGGTTGGTTAATTGAGAGTCTGGGTTGGAAAGGAAAACGAGTTGGGAACACGGGTGCTCATAAAAAACAAGCACTTGTATTGGTAAATTATGGAAACGCAACTGGAAGTGAAGTGAAAAAATTAGCTGAAGATATCAAGAGAAGCATTTGGGACACCTATCAAATTCGACTGGAAACTGAGGTTAATATCATCTAATCAATAAAAATCTGAAGCTCATCATACGCAAGCTCAATATCTACAGGTAAATCTTTTGAAACCTCTGAATGGAAACCCATTTGATGGCTAATATGGGTAAAATAAGTCTTCTCAACCTCTAATTCTTTTGCTAAATCAATGGCTTCATTCAATGAAAAATGTGAAATATGTTCTGATTTTTTCAACGCATTTAGGACCAAAACTCGACTCCCTTTTATTTTTTCCTTCTCCGAATCACTGATAAAGTTAGCATCAGTTATGTATGTAAAATCCTCAATCCTGAACCCTAAAACAGGTAGCTTGTAATGCATAACCTCAATTGGTCTTATTTCTAAAGGTCCAATTTCAAAAGGTTCTTTGTCAATTACGTGAAGATTTAACTTGGGTACGCCAGGATATTTATTTTCACCAAACGCATAATGAAAATCACGTTTAAGAGCATTTTCAACGTTCTTATTCCCATAGACCTCCATTGGCTTTTTTTCTCGCCAATTAAAGCCTCTGATATCGTCAAAACCAGCAATATGATCTTTGTGTTCATGGGTGAAGACTACAGCATCCAATTTTTCTACTTTTTCTCTAAGCATTTGTTGTCTAAAATCAGGACCTGTGTCGATTACGATCTGAAATCCATTCTTCTCAACTAAAACACTGCTTCTAAGTCGTTTATCTCTTGGATCATTCGATTGACACACTGCACAATTACAGGCTATTATAGGCACACCCTGAGAAGTACCTGTTCCAAGAAAACTCACTTTCATATTCGGCAAATATACGATTCAAGTGTTCGATTCTTTAGATTCATAAGAATGGATATTTAATCAAAAGAAACATCAAAATTATTTCACCTAGTGTTACATTCGCATCGTGAATCATAACGGATTAACACACCCCATATTTCAATTGGTATCAGAAGAGTCCAAGTCTCTTGGTTTTAAAACCTATGTCGTGGGTGGTTATGTTAGAGATTTACAATTAAACAGAAAATCAAAAGACGTTGATTTTGTTACTGTTGGTAGTGGTATTCAACTAGCACAAGCTGTTCAAAAAAGACTAAAAAATGCTTCTTTGAGCATATTCAAAAACTTTGGTACAGCCCAAATTAAAACAGATGACTGGGAATTCGAATTTGTTGGTGCAAGAAAAGAGTCTTACGATCGAAAAAGCAGAAAACCAAAAGTAGAAGATGGTACATTCGAGGATGATATTCATCGGAGAGATTTTACTGTTAATACCCTAGCAATAAGTTTACAAAAAGATGATTTTGGCAAGTTGATTGATACATTCAACGGACTTGCCGATCTAAAAAATAAAATTATTCGTACACCACTAGATCCAATTATCACATTCAAAGATGACCCTCTAAGAATGATGCGAGCCGTTCGATTTGCTGCTCAACTTGATTTCAAAATTGAAAGTGCAACACATAAAGCACTCAAATCTGAGGCAAAAAGTCTTTCCATTATCTCTCAAGAGCGAATTACAGACGAACTGAATAAGATTATCCTTAGCCAAAAACCAAGTATTGGATTTAAACACCTATTTGATGCCAAACTACTTCACGAGTTTTTCCCAGAAATGGTAAAATTACAGGGAATTGAAATTAGAGATGGAAAAGGACACAAAGACAATTTCTATCACACACTGCAAGTACTAGATCAGATTTGTGAACGTACAAATAATCTTTGGGTTCGATGGGCTGCCATACTTCACGATATAGCAAAACCTCCTACCAAAAGATTTGTGAAAGGAGAAGGATGGACATTCCACGGACATGAAGATAAGGGTTCTCGAATGGTTAAACCTATATTCTCTAAACTAAAACTTCCACTTGGTGCTCCTATGCTAAAAGTTCGAACGCTTGTTCAACTCCACCTTAGACCCATAGCATTAACCAAAGAAAATATAACCGATTCTGCAATAAGAAGACTCATATTTGATGCTGGTGAACATCTCGAAGATCTCATGATTCTGTGTAAAAGTGACATTACCACAAAAAATAAAATAAAAGAGCAGCGTTTTCAAAAGAACCTTATCAATGTTGAACAAAACATCGCTCTTGTAGAAGAACGCGATAGAATCAGAAATTTTCAACCTCCCATTAAAGGTGATGAGATTATGAACTTGTTCGGAATAAAACCAGGAAAAGAAATTGGTATTATTAAATCTGCATTAAAAGATGCTATCTTGGATGGCATTATTGCCAATAATTATAATGATGCCTATAAATTTGTAATAGAGCAAGGAAAAAAATTAGGTTTGCAACTTCATGAGTAATTTGATATTTAGATTTAAAGTCACGTTTGAGGATGTTGATGATGTGGAACGTATTATCGATATAAGTTCAAAAAACACATTTAAAGACTTCCACCAATTCATACAAGAATCCATCAATTTTGACAATAAAAAACCGGCCTCATTTTATAAAGCTAATGACTCATGGAGGGGAAATGAAGAATTCTCAACCGTAGGCAAACCAAATGCAAAGTCAGCTGGAGCAAGTGAACTTGGTAAATTTATTGATGACCCTCATCAAAAATTCTTATATAATTATGATCCTGAGGCTGGTAATTGGAATCTTAGAGCTGAAATTATTAAACTACTAAAAGCGGAACCAAACAACGAGTATCCATGTCTATTTAAATCAGTTGGTATAGCTCCTAAACAATTTGTTGATCCTAAAAAAATTATTACCGACCCAAGTGCAAAACTTCTTCAAGAAGCAGATGATTTAATTAAAAGTCTTACGGATGATATGGAAGATGAGGACGAAGAGGAAGAGACAGAAAAAGAAAACGAAAATGAAAATGATTTTAACTTGTTTGGAAATGAGATAGACGAATCTGAAATCGATGAATCTCAAATAAACGATGGAGCCCCAGAAGACTAAAAGACTTATTGTGTTGGCAGGGCCAACAGCAGTAGGAAAAACCAATTTCGCAATCCAAGTAGCCAAGTATTTTAACACAGAGATTATCTCTTGTGACTCTAGGCAAATCTATAAAGAATTAAATATTGGTGTTGCTAGACCAAGCTTAAAAGAGTTATCTGAAGTAAAGCATCATTTTATTGCTAGTCATAGTATTCATGACCCCTACGATGCTGGCTTGTATAATCAAGAAGTAAATTCACTACTCGAGGAACTTTTTAAAAAACAGGATATAGTCATCATGACTGGAGGAACTGGTCTTTATATCAAAGCTGCAACTGAAGGACTTGACAACCTTACTCCAAAGAATGATCAACTTCGTCAACAGCTTAATTTTATTTTAGAATCTGAAGGTATAGATGCTCTTCGTAATATTGCAAACTCGATGAAAATTGACGGTAACAAGGTAAACCTAAGTAATCCTCAGCGAATCATCCGAGCAATTGAAATCAAACAAGGTAAACCTGATGACATGAAAGAAATGCCTAAAAATGATTTTTATTCAACCTCATACTATTACCTAAATCGCGACCGACAAGAATTATATAACCGAATAAATCAACGTGTAGATCAAATGCTTAAAGATGGTTTTGAAACTGAGGCCAAATCACTTTTACCAAACAGAAAACTCAATGCCTTAAATACAGTTGGCTATAAAGAATTCTTCTCTTATTTTGATGGAGAGATTTCTAAAGATATGGCAATAGACAAAATGAAACAGCACACTCGGAACTATGCCAAAAGACAACTTACTTGGTTTAGAAATCATGGTTCCTATAAAGAAATCTCAACTGATGTAGATCTCTTTCTGAATATCATGAAATTAGGATAAAATCTAATTTACCTCGAAAAGTTCGATATCAAATACCAAAACTGCATTCTTTGGTATCGACCCACTAGGAGGATTTGCTCCATAGGCTAAATGAGAGGGGATGATTAATTTACACGAACCTCCCTCCTTTATTTTAGGTATACCTATTTGCCATCCTTGAATCACTCCTCTTAATGGGAAACTAGCTCGTTCTCCTCGATCGTATGACGAATCAAATATGCTTCCATTAGTTAGATACCCACTGTAATGAACTGTCACATCATCACTCACAGTTGGACGGTCTCCTGTCCCTTCCTCATTGATAATGTAATACAACCCTTCGGTGGTTCGCTGAGCATCCAAATTATTTTTTGAAATATATTCCTTAATTTCATCATCATTAAGTTTTACATAATCTTTTTGACAACCCACACATCCAAAAACTACAATGGCTAGAAATGAAAAAATTAAATTTCGCATGCTATTTTTTTATCTTTCTTTTGCCAAAGATATGATTCCAACCGAAATGAATTCCTAAATTTCTTGTATTATCCGTTACAGAACCAATTGCATTATCTGTGGTGATATAAAATTGCTCTGGACCTAACTTTAATGCCGCTCCAAAACCCAAGTTTACATAACTTTCTCGATACATTGTATAAATTGCACTTAGAGCCAAAACTCGCCCAATCTGTGAGTTCCAAGATAACGTCAATGCTGGATAAAACTCTTTTTTATAGAAACTACCATACATTAATGCTCCAATATTGTGATTTTTTGTAATGTATAAATTTCCACCTAAATAAAACTCACCCATCAATCCCGTTCTAAAAGACTCCGATGAAGTATCCAAAGCAATGATTTCCATCAACGTATCCTTAAATGTTTCAAATCCTTTTTTCTGATTAGTTGAGTCCACCAAAAAATCTTGAATATCCATGCCTTTATACTCATGATACACTCCAGGATTCTTAGTGAATGTCGATTTTAAATTATCCTTCCATTGAACTACACCCAAGTCTATAATACTTGCAGATAAGGAAAGTTTTTTATTCAATTTAAGATTTGCACCTACATCAATACCAAAACCACTATTTTGTTGATTACCCAATAAAACTGAATTCAATGTGGTGTTAGAGTCGATAGGCATCAAAGAGCTATTAAATTTTAAATCTGACTTTACATTGTAGGTAAATGCCTTAGCACTAGTCTCAAAAATTAAATCATTTCGTTCAGTTTGAATTGCATTAATTCCTGCAATGTATTTTATACGACCCCCAATTCTCAACTTATCATCAATAAACGAACGGCTATATCCTAGTGCAAACTCGCGAGTATGGATAAAGTCCATAGCAAAACCAAGATCAAAAACATCCCCAACATTATCACCTCCATTTCCCTCAAAAACCAATCGGAAAAAATCTGATGGCAGTAATACTCTTGATTTCAACTTTTCATTGATACTAAAAGACCACATGCTTTTTCGTAAACGGAAACCAAAACCAATCCATTCGTGATTGTAAGACGAGTTTACAGAAACTCCATTCGAGAAAACATTAGCCAATTTAGTCATATCTAATGTATAATTTGACCCATTGGGTTCTAAAGCACTTGATAACTCATTTAATCCTATAACACGACTGTTATATGAAAAATCTAACGATGACAAGGCAGGTGTTCCAAAATACCATTTGCATGTTGGAGTAAATGCAGGGTTGATTGCCATACGCTGAGGTACTGGCTTTATGTTGTATAAAGTGAGGTTATTCTGAGCCATTACCTGACTTAGAGATATGAAAACCAAGCTGAATATTAACAACTTTCTCATTATAATTCCTGATTAATTAAAACTTCAGCTTGCACTCCAAATTGTATCATAATACCATCATCACTGTATATCTTAACATCGGGTTGATTACCATTATTATCGGTAGTTGTAGACAAATAGGCTTGTGCCCTAACTCGATTAGCGTTCATCACCCGATCTACCCGATCTGATTCCATAACAACATCGGTAATCTGACTTGACACCCCGACTGGGTTTCCCTCCGAATCAACCAATGCTGCCTTAGATACTACTCGGTCGACTAAAAATAATGAATCGATTAATGTATTTGTAATGCTATCCTCAAAATAAAGTTGAGTTTTAACATCCACAGGAAACCCATTCTCAGAATATAAACGTACCAATACCTCCTTAATCTCTTCTGCATTTTCGAGAGCTAAATCAAATGGCTTGGTTTCTTCCAGTTGAAAATCCTTCAATGTTCCATGTAAGGGCAAAGTGAGCTTTACTGTATTTGATATACTTGAAGTATCAAGCAACCAATGTCTTGACATATCCGATAAGTCTGGTTGAACTGTTAGCGTGTAATAATTCATAAATGGTCTGTTGGAAATGTAATCAATCAGATTACTGTTAGAATTATTTAAAACTTGAGAGTCTTGCACAGATTCACCTTCAGACACTGCTCGTGGTATTAGTAAATTAAAATTTCCTATATTTTTTGTCAGCGGTACACTGTTCCCCAGATTATTTTCACCATCAAATCGATCGAAAGAAACATCTATCGGTAAGCCTATGCTGCTTTCTGCAATAAATTTCACCTCTGGTTCAACAATGCTGATAGATCCATTTTTACTATTCTCAAAAACTGGAATTTGAAATGACCCTGAAAGGTTTTCAAATTCTAAGTCGGCAAAATACCCTGAAATCTTACTGAATTTTTGATTATCCATTACCATTGAATAGGTTATGGACTCTGATGCTTTAATCGGGTTTGATGCTGTTTTTGTAATCGTGAATTCAAACTCAATATCAAACTCTGAATGTCCTTGTATTGTTTTGGTGAAATCCATCTCTGAGTCACTCAAGTCGAAACTACTAGTCACATCAATTGGAACTCCATTATAAGGTGCAGATAAATCAAATGATATCGGTGCAGTATTTTTTTGAGATTCAGGGATTATCAATACACATGAAATATTATGCTCGAATGAACTGGTCAAATTCAAAGCAATTGCACCATCCTTAAACCAAATTTTGTCTAATTCATTTCCACCTCCGTCATACGATATTGTTCTGCTAAAATTTACTGTGACCTCACCCAACGTATTAAGTGCATCCAATTGAGTACTATTAAACACGAAGGTTTCACCATAATTTTGAGGTTCAAGATTCAATATATCTTCTGCTTTACCAGATGAATACGTATCTTCATAAACTAAGTTTACCAAACTATCATCCTGAATTCTAATGAAATTATTTGCATTTGTACCCTCTATAAGATCTCTAAAACTTAAGTTAGAATATATCAATGGTACAGCAATAGTTGGATTCCATCTCACTTGATTAACCTTTGAGGCTTTATCAATGGTTTCTGTTATATCCTTAACACATGATGTTGCAAATACAACAAGTAAAAATATAATTATAGAGGTTGTTTTTTTCATAATTAGCTAATTTTGACAAAGATAGTATGATAGAAGTTAAAGTGGTTAGACATATAAAGGTAGGTGCTGTTATTTGTAGTTTGTATATATTGTTAAGTGCATTTGGTGCTCACGTATTAGAAGGGAAAATCACTCCAAACCAATTGGCTACTTTCAACACAGGATTGAGATACATGATCATCCATGGTCTAGGAATCATTCTAATAAGCCTAGTTTATCTCACGCTTAATAAATATAACAAGTGGGTTTATAATTTAATTTATCTTGGAATTTTATTTTTTTCGTCAAGTTTAATTATTCATGCATTAAAAGACATACTTATTATTAACGTGAACTTGTTTGCTCTTATTGCTCCAATTGGTGGATTATGTTATGCCTTTTCGTGGATCCTTCTTGTTTTAGCGTTAAGAAAAAAATGAAGAGAATCATTTTCATGAGGCATGCAAAGGCCAGTCAAGCAAAATTTCATCAAAACGACCATGAAAGAAACTTATCTGAAACAGGAATTAATGAAGCTAAAACTATGGCTAAATTCATCATTTCAAAAGGGGTTGTCCCTGACATTATGCTCATTTCAGATGCAAAACGTACACAGGAAACCTGGACGCATTTAAATGATGTTATAAAAAACAAACGTTCAAAATTTGACAGAGAATTATACCTAGCATCATCAAAAACCATTGTAAAAAAATTAAAAGAGTTAGATAACATATTGGACTCAGCTCTAATACTTGCTCATAATCCAGGCATTACTGATATCTTGAATGAGTATTTCAAAGTTAATTTAGATCATATGCCCACGTGTGGAGTGTGTTGTATTAAGATTCACACCGATAAATTTGAGAATATCCTTGATTGTGAAACAGAGTTAGCGTATTTCTCCTACCCAAGCAAGATTAATAATGGCTAAAAACGCGTTTACCATTAGTTGTAATGGTTATCAACCTATCACAACCTAAGTCTTGATGAGGATCAAAATCAACTATAATATCTGATATCGTCGATGATTTGTCGACTTGAATTTGACCATTTGAGATAAACCTCAAACAATTATAGTCTGCCTGTTTCTGCAAAGGCGAAGTTATGGTGAAAGTAGCACTTTCTAGACCACTTTTTAATTCGATATCACCTCCAACGCAGATATGATCTTCTAACTCGTCTAATGTGCTTGATTTAACCTCTATGATATCTAAGTCGGCACTCATTGATATATCTGCTTCTGAATTTACAAGTTTAAACTCATTGCATTTTACCTTTATACGATCAGTGGCAATGCGCTGAAATTTTATACCTCCTGTTAGTTTAGTCATGTGTTCACCATCACCTGAATAAAAGGGTTCGTCGGTTGAAAGTGAAATTTTTAAAGTTGAATTGTCCAAAAGGTAATCTTGATCTAAAGACAATAAAATTGCACCTGATCGATACTTGTTGTCTTTACACAATAAACCATGTGGTGAAGTTCCCAAATCACCAAATCTTATCAATAGATCCATCCCATCACCATCAAAAAATGTAGTATCTAAATATACCAATTCAGCACCAATTGGAAGAACAGTTAACTTATCCGGATTAAAAATATTTTCTGAGGTAACAACGTCCTTGATGATA
>JAHEGS010000162.1 GCA_024645005.1 Bacteroidota bacterium | reverse complement strand
TACGTAGCCGATGAAATGAAATAATTCAAACCCCTTAATTCAAAATAAAATGAAAGTAATATTAAAAGATTATGTAAAAGGGTTTGGTGAGAAGAATGATATCGTTGAAGTAAAAAACGGATACGGTAGAAACTACCTCATACCCCAAGGGCTAGCCACTATTGCTACTCCATCAGCTATAAAAATGGCTGAAGAGAATATCAAACAAGCTGCTCACAAACAAGTAAAAATCAAAGCGGATGCTGAAGCTCAGGCTGCAAAGCTTAAAGATGTAAAAATCACTATTCCAACCAAAGCAGGTTCGAATGGTAAGATTTTTGGCTCCGTTACTATTCTACAACTTGCTAAGAATTTGTCAGATAGAGGTTTTGAAGTGGATAAGCGAAAAATATCTGCTCCAGACATGAAAAATATTGGTGCTTACAAAGCAACAATCAGTCTTCACAAAGAAGTATCTGTTGAGATTGATGTAGATGTAGTTCAAGAATAATTCAATTTTGTTCTTTTGAATAAATGCTAAAATCCCGACTTCGGTCGGGATTTTTTTTTATTCGTGACGAAGAGCTTCAATCGGATTAATGCGTGCCGCTTTGCGAGCAGGCCAAATACCTGCACCCAACCCCACCAATGTACATACTCCTAGTGCCAATAAAATCCATCGCCAAGGAACTATAAATGTTCCTCCAATATAATTGCTAATTAAATTCCCCATAGCTAAACCGAGGATTATCCCACCCAATCCACCAATTTGACAAATGGTGATTGCTTCTATCACAAATTGATTGAGTACGGTCGAACTTTTGGCTCCAATGGCTTTTCGCGTTCCTATCTCTTTGGTTCGTTCTGTCACCGTGACTAACATAATATTCATTAAGGCTATCGCTGCTCCCACTAATGTAATTGCAGCAATGAACACTGCACCCAACAAAATTAAACTGAGGTTTTCAAGCAAGGCCTTTGAAATACTATCGGATTTAATCATACTAAAATTGGTTGCCTCTTTGACCTTAAGGCGACGAACCTGCCTAAATAAAATAGTTGAATAATCAACCATGGCATCCATTCCATTCACACCATCAATGGCAACACCAATACTATAACTCATATTGGAACGAGGAAATTTCACTCGAGCAAAAGATACAGGAACTAGAATGACTCGATCTCCTCCAAAGTCGAACGCTCCTCCTTTTTTAGATAATAACCCTACTACTTTTAATTTAACACCCCCTACTCGAATGAATTGATTGATGCAATTCCGATTACCAAACAAGGATTCTTTGACCTCCTGGCCAATTACTGCAACGGGTAAAGCTCTCTCGACATCACTCATTGCTATATTGCGACCACTGAATAATTCATATCCAGCAACCCGTAAATAAGACTCATCTACACCTAAAACAGGCGTATTGGGATTTGTTTTATTTGAACGATATTTTGCAGTAGCTGTCCACGTATTATTTGAATTGACAGAAACTACTGCATTCTGATCAAATCGATCTTTAAACTCGCAAGCTTGTTTATACGTGATGTACTCATAGTATACTCTTTTTCGATTTCTACCAAGCATAAAACCGGAAGAGCGATTCTGAATATTAAACGAGTTTGCACCCATAAAACTAAAATTCTTGACTAGACTACTTTCAATCCCGTCTATTGCAGTCAAAATTCCAACCAAAGCCATAATGCCAAATGAGATGATTAAACAGGTTATAACTGTTCTGGTCACATTTGTTCTGATGGAAGCAAAAGCTTCTTTGATGTTTTGAAAAATATTCACAAACTGTACTTCAAATTAAATTCAAACTTATTCTTCTGCGACAAAACTTCTATCAACGAATTAATTTTTTCGATTTCTAGACACAAAAGACTTATTAAACAAGCATAATGGCTAGATTTGTGTGGGATGCTAAATAAATCAAAAAGCGTTTTCTTTCTATTGGTTATTTTGTTTGTTCAATGCCAAACTAGCCAACAGATTCAACCCCATATTTCTGCTAACATTCCCATAACCTCAGATTATGTGAACAACTCAAAAATGGATAAGATTATTGAACCTTATGCTGAAGGGTTAGACTCTGTGATGAATAAAGTTATTGGATTTTGTCCTATGTTTCTCCAAAAACAAAAACCTTCAAGTACGCTTGGAAGTATGATGGCAGATGCTGTTTTATATATATCAGAAAAGGAGGGCTACACGGTTGATTTTTGCATTCTGAATTATGGTGGCATTCGTAGCACGTTGGATTCAGGAGATATTACTCTAGGAGAAACCTTCGAACTAATGCCGTTTGAAAATCAAATTACAATCCTGAAAATCTCCGAGGATATTGCTCAAGACTTGCGAAAACATATTTTGAAGAAGGGTGGCGAGCCCATGTCTAGTGGATTTGAAATACTTAGAGATTCAACTAAAAATCGACTTTTTTATCATATAGCTGTCAATGATTATATGGCTAATGGTGGGGATGGCTATCAATTTTTGTCAAATGCAACTCAACGTTGGGACACCCATATTAAAATACGTGATGGACTCATTGAATATATAAAAACTCATAATCCATTGCCTTTGAATTTTGAAAAACGTGCGTTATGAATAGAAGAGATTTTATAAAAAAGGCAGGTTTGCTAACTGCAGGGCTATCTGTTTCACCCGTAACTTCATGGGGTATGGACAATGAGCGTCTTGTTATACTCCATACCAACGATTGGCACAGTCATATCCAACCCTTTTCAACTAATCATAAAAAATATCCTGGTGCAGGAGGAGCATCCAAGAGAGCTTCTATCATTCAAGAAATACGTTCGAAATATAAGAATGTACTACTATTAGATAGTGGAGATATATTTCAAGGAACACCCTACTTTAATCAATATGGTGGAGAACTTGAATTTAAATTAATGAGTGAGATGGGTTATGATTTTGCCACTCTTGGCAATCATGACTTTGATGCTGGCATTGAAGGTCTGCACAAACAACTGCCGCATGCATCGTTTAAATTTCTCTGTGCAAATTATAATTTTAAGAATACGCTATTAGATAGCCATGTTGATCCATACGCCATTATAAAGAAAGGAAAGTTTAAAGTGGGGATTTTTGGTGTAGGTATAAAACTAGACGGACTGGTTCCAAAAGACCTATATGGAAATATTATCTATCAAAATCCTA
Source organism: Bacteroidota bacterium (assembly GCA_024645005.1). Lineage (GTDB taxonomy): Bacteria > Bacteroidota > Bacteroidia > NS11-12g > UBA9320 > UBA9320. Next base: position 1,862 of record JAHEGS010000162.1, on the reverse strand, counting down.
TAAAAAGAGCTAATGAAACAGCTCGAAAACTTAAATCAGAAGGTTGTGATTTGGTCATTTGCCTATCTCATTTAGGCTATGAATATAAATCCAATAAAGTAAGTGATGTGATTCTTGCTCAAAATTCAAATCACATTGACTTAATTTTAGGTGGTCATACACATACTTTTTTGAAATCTCCACAAAAATTTTCGAATCAATCACATCAAAATATTTTTATTAATCAAACGGGTTGGGCAGGTCTAAATTTGGGACGTATTGATTATGAGCACAATAGCTTTGGTATGGCTAGATTACAAAATTATTCTTATAAAAAAATTTCATAAAATCAATACTAAAAATATTTTTTTAGAAACTTTTTTTACCCCAACTTGCGAGAGTATTCGTGGGCTAGTAATCTAGCTTACTCAAACCAACCTTTAAAACTAAAAAACTGAAAAATTAAATGAGCGAAAAACATGAAACTGTGTGGAAAAATTGCATTCAGACGATCAAAGACAACGTCAATCCGCAAAGTTTTAAAACTTGGTTCGTACCAATTAAACCGATAAAACTTGAGGAAAAAGTTTTAACCATCCAAGTACCTAGTCAATTCTTTTATGAATGGCTAGAAGAACATTACGTCGCTCTTCTCAAAAAAACCCTAGAAAAAGAACTAGGTCCAGGTTCAAAACTTGAATACAATGTCATTGTAGATAGTTCAAGTGCTGGAAGCAGTAGGCCATACACGGTTAATATGCCTACTCGAAATGTAACTCACAACAATAAGAACGAGATGGGAATGCCCATCAACCTCTCCAATAACATTCACAATCCGTTTATCATACCAGGATTAAAAAAGCTTAATGTTGATTCTCAACTTAATGCATCATATACCTTTGATAATTTTATTGAAGGAGAATGCAATCGTTTAGCTAGATCTGCTGGTTATGCAGTGGCTAACAAGCCTGGAGGTACAGCTTTTAATCCTTTAATGATTTTCGGTGGAGTTGGTTTAGGTAAAACTCACCTAGCTCATGCGATTGGAAACCGAATAAAAGAAATTACAAGTAATAAGTCCGTTCTGTACGTATCTTCAGAACGATTCATCAATCAATATGTAGATAGTGCCAAAAATGGAAATTATAATGACTTCCTTCACTTCTATCAAATGATTGATGTTTTAATAGTTGATGATGTTCAGTTCTTTGCTAAAAAAGAAAAGACACAAGAAATATTTTTCCAAATATTCAACTGCCTACATCAAAATGGGAAACAATTAATCTTAACATCTGATCGAGCTCCAAAAGATTTAAAAGATGTTGACGAACGACTTCTATCTCGCTTCAAGTGGGGACTATCGGCTGATCTTCAGAATCCTGATTTTGACACTCGTATTTCTATCTTAGAACAGAAAATGTATCAAGATGGAATCAAGTTTGCTCCTGAGGTTATTGAATATGTCGCTAATAAAGTAGACAATAACATCCGAGAACTCGAAGGTGCACTTATATCTTTGATTGCTCAAGCATCACTTAACAGAAAAGAAATTGATCTGGATATGACCAAGAAGATGATGAAAAACTTCGTTAAGAATTCTTCTCGAGAAATTTCTATCGAATTCATCCAAAAGTTAGTTTCAGATTACTTCAGCGTAAGTGTAGATTTGATGAAATCAAAAACCAGAAAACGAGAAATTGTTCAAGCAAGACAAATCTCCATGTTCTTTGCCAAGCAACTTACGCAAGCATCTTTAAAAAATATTGGAATGTATTTCGGAGGAAGAGATCACTCTACAGTTATTCATGCTTGCCAAACGGTAAACGATTTGATTGATACAGATAAAAAGTTCAAATCAGACGTAGACGAACTAACTAAGCGAA
>JAHEGS010000159.1 GCA_024645005.1 Bacteroidota bacterium | reverse complement strand
GTACCTGGCACGAGTGCAGAAACATCAATAGAGGTTCTAACTTTAGCAATTAAGGTACTCAATACTTCCTGACCATATATGTTAGTAATTGTCAGCTTGCCTTCAGCTACAGAATTCCCTAAATTTACATGTATAAAATCATCGGCAGGAATTGGTGAGACCCATATCTGACTTACTTCTGTTTCAAAATTACTAGCTGAACTTGTAATACTCATCTCGGCATACCCTGAGCAGCCATTTGAATCAATCACAGTAACACTATACTTATTTTTATCTACAACCTCGATACTTTCTGTTGTCTCTCCAGTGCTCCACGAATAAGAAATAAAACCAGGCCCAGGAGATAATACCAGTGGATCACTTGTTCTTAATGCAGTATCATTCCCGATGGAAATAACTGGACTATCATATTTGTAAATATTTATACTATCAACATAAGAGCAACCCTCATCATTGGATACTTCTAGATAATATAATCCAGGTCCCTTAACATTAATTCGGTCCAACGAAGTTCCATTATACCATAAATATGTTTTCATGTTTAGCGGACCAATTAGTTGATAGTCCACATTATCACAAAAACCTGTATCTGAACCAAAACTAAATTCTGGAACATCAAAATAATTAATCTGAACAGTATCAAATGCTGGACAGCCAAAACTATTATATGCTTCAACGTATACAACAGTGTCTAAATCAGTAGTATAAGAATTTTTAGATGTATTTATTCCATTCCATTTGTACCCAGTGAAAAAGGATGGACCAAAGAATTCAATTGTCAGACCTTTACAAAAAGAAGTATCACTACCAATATCAATTATTGATGATGGATTTGTTAGAATCTGGATATCGTCATAATAGGAACATCCAAAACTATCAACTACACTGAGCGTGTGAACCTTAGATTGACTTGTCGTATATGTTTGGTTAGATGATGTAATATTATTCCAAGTGTATGAATGCATGCTGGGTGGGCCAGTGAGTGTAATGTTCAAATTATCACAGATGGTAGTGTCGTTCCCAAGTGAGAATGTTGGAATGGCTTTTTCTTCTACAACTATAGTATCATAATAACGACAGGTGTTATTATCCAACATTAATAAATTCAATGTATCTGCACTGGATACGGTTATGGAATTATCATTTGATTTTTCTCCACTACTCTTTTTCTCCCACTCATAAAAGAACATTCCTTTTAAACCACTCAATTGAACTGAAGACCCATTACAAAAAAATGTATCTGACAATAGCTGTTGTGACATTCTGGATTTAACTCTTACTAGTATTGTTGCTGAATCAGATTTACACAAACCATTAGAGGAAGAAACAACAAGTTTATATTTTGTATCCCTGGTTGGAGAAACATTTGGATTTGCTAGAGTACTCTTAAAAGTTGTATCTGACAAGGATGACCAAGAATAATTATATCCACTAATTGATGATCTTCCTAAATTTACGGAAGTACCCGAGCAAATACTTAAAGAATCTCCAATTACACGAGCTTCCAAGCTACAGCATATAACCGAATCTTTTGGGTTAAACTTATTTCTGCCAAATGAAACACTTGCATTAGAATTAAGTATAGAAATCTGTGAAAAAGTATTTACACTTAGATTTAATCCACCCGTTTGCTGAACAGACTCAAAATCTGATTTACAGGGAATAGTAAACGACTTTGGAATTTTAGTAATATACAGATCTTCAGATGATGTGTTACCTAGAGAGGCCCCAGAGGCAAACATGGAGAATCCTCTAGTTTGTGACCCAATGATTGAAATTCCTGATTGGCCGTCAAAACCCATATCTCCGAGATTTTGACCAGTTGAAACATTCCCATTCGATGACATATTAAAAATAACAGCATTACTTGAAAATAGTGAGGTAGATGATATAGCAATAACTATAGAATTGTTTCCTGCTAATTTCATATCTTTCAATTTATCGCTAAAATTTGATCCCAATAATTCGCTACTCAATACATTGAAATTTGTATCTAACTTACAAACCAGGATTCCTTCATCGGCACCCCCATTTGTTTTAATATCTCCACCTACATAATATTGATTGTCTTGAGACCTAATAATCTTAGAAGCATACTCCGAATCGTTACTACCTATGTTTTTAGAAAGTAAAACACCTCCAGCTGTTGAAACGGCTAAAAGTTGAAAATCACTATCCCCATTTGAACCAACATTAATAGAATCATTTTCTGTATATCCTGCAATTATTATCCTCCCAAGATTGTCTTGTATCAATGAATGACCTCTTTCATTTCCTTTTCCACCAAATGAACGAGTCCAAGCAACAGTTCCATTGGCATTTAATTTACATATAAGTATGTTATCGTCCAAAGAATCTGTTTTTACATAACCGCAAGCATAATAATCACCAGATATCGATTGAATCACATCAAAAAGCTGTTCAGAACTATCTGTTTTGAAAATCCTTGACCATTGCAACGTACCATTGGAACTAACTTTAGATACGAACCCATCCTTTTCATTTGAACTCCCCTCGGTGTAACCACAAATTATAGCTCCACCATCACTTGTCGGATTCATTCCTGTTGCACTATCACGATTAGATTTACCGTAAGTGTATGACCATTTAACATTCCCTAATCCATCTGTTCGACTTACGCCAAAATCCTTACTACCTTGGCCTGAACTATTGGTATTATAAAGCATAAAGTAATCCCCTGATGACAACTGAAATGCTGACTGAGCGTGATCGGACGAATCATTTAGCATTAATCTCACAAAACTTGTATTTTGTGCATAGGCTTGAATTGAAAAGATAAATCCAATGAGAGGTAAAATTATTTTCATATAAATTATAGTTATTAAGCTACCGCAATGTAGAAATTTTCATTTATTAAAGTGCCATCTTTTAGCAACTTTTAGTGAATAACTCACAAATGATAAAAAACCTTTATTGAAGGGCTCATTACCCAGCAAGACTCCATCATTATCTATGCATTTTGTAACTTCTTGAACTTCAAAAGAGCTTGATGAAGTCATACTATCCAGTTTAAAAAATCCAATAATTTTATTGAGTACTGTGACTAATTGAACTGCTGGCATTCGTCCACCTTTCCCTGCACTAACTCCAACTGTAGCAATTACTTTATGGTTAAAAATATGGATGTAATCCTCTTGAGCTAATTGATGGATTGTATTTATAATCTCGGCGGTTGGAAACCAGTTATATTCAGGTGTAACTACAAACAACAAATCTGATTTTTCAATCGAATCAATCAACTTGGTTTGAAATGCTGATTGATTATTCTTGGAGATACCTCCTTGATTAAAATTGGGTAGATCATATTCTTGAAAATCAACAATTACAGAATCACTAAGCTGATTTGAAAGTGCTTTAGATACACGAAGTGTATTGTTGTTTTTTCTAGCGGAACCTGACAAAATGCAAACCCTCATACTTTTTTCTTTATTTCAGTTGCGATACTTTTAACAGTCTTATAATTTCTAGCAAAATCAATAAACCACCATTTAAAATGAGGTGAACTTTTAATAGTAAAAATTCCATTTTTATTGTAAATCTCAACCTTATCAGCTTTCAAAAAATAAACTTTTTTTAAGGCAACAATTTGGGTCTCATTTGATTCAATATCTTTAAACTTTTTATGATTATTTAACCAATTTTTCAACTGATCTGTAGTGTAATCACTCTTAACATGTACTTCTTGATGAGATTTTAAGTAATTTTGATCAGGAGCACCTTCTGCTTCTTCAAAACTTAAGGTGTGATATAAAGATATCAAAAAACCAAAAGCAAAAGAGAGGAATAGTGCTACATTAAAGTTGCTCTGAATAAATGTAAATCCATATCTCCACCCCTCCTCCTTCATAAATATAATAGCAAGAGTAATTGGTAGAAATAACCCCCAAACTCTGACCAAATATGTCAGAGAAACAAGTATCTTAAAAATTAATTTTTGAACATTCATTGATTTAATTGATAGAGTATGGCATAAGCTAAAGTTAGATCATTTGAGTCTAATAGATTTCTAACGTTCTCAATCGTAAAATCTCCAGAAAAACAAGATAGCTTATCTTCCATTTCTGAAGGATTAGGTATCTTTTTCATGCCCCCAAGTTTGCCTAAATCATTTCCTGTTAAATCATTACTTAATCGAATATAATCGGGTAAAGCATCAACACCAATCCCAATTGTAGAAATTGGCTTATCAATTTCAAACATGGAGTTCTTGTCTGATCTTGCATACCAGTTTCCTCCCATTCTACTTACCAAGTCTATTTTTAATTGATCGATTAATCCCTCATCATTGACAACTGATTCGTCAATATGAAAGCGAGTAACTTCACAAAAAATTAAATTTCCAGCTCCGCCTTCTGATCCCAACTCTTTGACTTCTGTCACCTTACATTCAAATTGGACTGGCGATTCTGAAACTCTAAAAGGTTGAACGGTTTCAGACTCTACTGGAGTAAAGCCTGCTTTGACAAACTCGTCAATGTGTTTATCGAATGGTGAACTTGCCAAACTCATTTGATTCACCATAGCATAAGTAACTACGTTAATTACAACTTCTGGTACTTCTTTGATGTTTAGATAAGTGTCTTTATTTTCATTTGTCCTTCCACTTCTGGCAGGTGAGAAAATCAATACTGGCGGATTCGCACTGAACACATTAAAAAAACTAAATGGGGCTAAATTTTTATTTCCCTTCTTATCTATTGTACTGGCAAAAGCTATTGGACGAGGCCCAATACTTCCCAAAAGATAACGATGAAGTTTAGATACGGGTATTTCCTTTGGATCAATCGATATCATAATTACTTCTTGATTAGAATAAACTTGTTCTTTTTACCCCGCTGTAATAGTATATACTTATTATTAATAAGATCCGAATCAGAGAAATTAAAATCTTCTGTTACTTTCTCACTATTAACAGAAACCGAATTCTCTTTTAAAGCACGTTTTGCTTCACTTTTGCTTGACAAGAATCCTGAATCAGCACACATTTCAACAATATTAACTCCTTGTA
>JAHEGS010000023.1 GCA_024645005.1 Bacteroidota bacterium | reverse complement strand
TTTAAAAGTACTCGGGACGGGACTTGAACCCGTACGGCCGTGAAGCCATTGGATTTTAAGTCCAACGTGTCTACCAATTCCACCACCCAAGCATCAAGTATGGGAAAAATCCCCTCCAGTTAAATGGAGTTACTTGAGCGAAAGACGAGATTCGAACTCGCGACCCTCACCTTGGCAAGGTGATGCTCTACCAGCTGAGCTACTTTCGCTTGATGTGTGTTGCTTAAATTTTAAAGAACATTTCTTTTGTTTGATTAAGCGGCTGCAAAGATAATCTTCAATTCTTATCTTGCAATGGATTAGATTATTTTTTCATTAATTCGATGATTAGTTCCTTATCTTGTCTAGGACTAATCGATTGGTATGATTTCTCAAGTTTCAGGATTGAAAATTTTGAATGAAATAACATTTTATATTCTGCTATATTACCTCCAAAAGGAGGGCCACCCTGAAATTGAATGGAGAAAAGAACGCCAAATAATTTACCATTGGTATTTAAGATAGTATGTGCTTTATTAGCATATTGACTTCGAAGTTGGGGTTCGATGGCACAGAAAAAAGTTTGTTCGAGTATTAGATCAAACTTTTGATTCAGTTCGAAGAAGTCACCTACTAAATATTGGTTTTCAGGAAATTTGGGATTTTGGGATAAAAAACGTTCTTTGGCTTTTGGTGATAAATCAATAGCAAATACATTAGTGTAGCCAAAGTTCCACAATTTACTTAATTCATATCCAGTTCCAGCACCAGGAATGAGTATTCTAGCAGTTTTATCGATATTCTCTATAACATAATCAATATGGATGGGATTAGCATACCCAATATCCCAGCCTGTATTATTTTGGATGTATCGGTTATTCCAATAATCTGAATCTAAATTAACTGTTGTCATTTTTACCCCGTTTAGGACCGTCGGATTTGACTTTTATAGGATATTGTTTTTTTGTTGGTGTATTTGATCTCGGAATAGAAATTGATCCAGAATTAGAATTATTTCTAGTAGAGTTATCGTAATATCTTTTACTATCTAATGAATTATACTTATTTGATGAGTTATCGTTTGATGGAGAACTGTGACTATAAGTTTTGGATAGATTAAATCGAATTCCAGCATTGATGAGTAAAATATCCGTTTTTACAGTTTGGTAGTTGTTGTATTTTACTTCATTGCTGCCATTTTCTCTTACGATATCTTTTAACGGTAATGCAGCTCCTTCATGACCGAAAGTATATGTAATACTTGACTCCAATGAGATACTATTATTCAGCTTGTAGATAATACCAACAGTGCCACCATAATGAAATCGATTCGTATGAACCACTCGTTCGGTTACAGAAGTAGCTTCACGTTCTGGGTTGTAACTTGGTTGATTAAGGGCTAAAACTTGATAAGTAGTGTAGTTCCTATGTCCAGCAAGTAAACTCAGGTATGGAGAAACCTTTTGAAATTCGTCAGCAAAATTGATTCGTCCTTCAGCAAATAAACCATACATACGGTTTCTTGCTTCAATATTAGCATCGCCTATGATCAATGGGCCATCATCTTGAGCTAGTATAATTGACTCAAACCTTCGGGTTTGCATATGAGCAAAATCCATACGTGCACCTAGTTGAAAGTTTACAGGAGATTTATAAGGAAATTTTCTACTTAAATATGAAATATTGAGTCCAATACCATCGTCATAGTCTATGTCACCCAATTCACTTTGTGGGCATGCCAGATGAAGTCCAAGACCAATTGAACCTTGGCTAACTTTTTTTTGTGCGAATCCAGGAGTGGAGAGAAAGATGATTAAAGGAAGAATTAATTTTTTCATGTTAATCTATATTTCAATTTTTATGCCATTATGAAAGTTTGGGGTTGTTTCGATGTCTATTCCGGTCACGTTTCGTTTTCTTTACTAGGTTTTTTGTAAGAGACTGTTCTAAATTTACTCCACATTGATTAGCTAGGCACATTAATACAAATAAAACATCTGCCATTTCATCACCCAAATCAATTGATTTGTCGGACTCTTTAAAACTTTGTTCACCATATTTTCGAGACATTATTCTGGCAACTTCTCCAACTTCTTCCATTAATACAGCAGTATTGGTAAGTGGGTCGAAATAACGAACTCCAATGGTATTTATCCACTGGTCAATTTTTTTTTGGGCTTCTGTGATGGTCATTTTTATTTGATGATAAACAAATTTAACCAAATTACTCATAGGAGGATTTTTAGAAACTCCAACTGTTTGATGCTGTATTGTAGGGGACAATAGAGAATTTAAAACCAGAACTGAATCCTTGTGTGTTGGATTGAGCTACAACATAGTATAACCCAAGTCTAAATCGTTCTCTTCCGATTCTAAAAATTCGATTAATACCAGCAAATAATTCAGAATATTGGTAATTTCTTTCTGGCACAATCAGTAATCCACCTCCAGCCATAGTTCGGATACCTGTCTTGTTGATTAAGGGTACTTTACTTGTTAAAAATCCATTAAATTGATGAATATAATGGGTCTCTAAAAAACCCCTAAATGTTGGGAAAGTACTATCAATCAGTTGATAAGCAAACATGGGTGGCATAAAGAAATAAGGATCACCTCCACGTTGATACTTATAGTCCATTATTTGCAGTTTGGTAGTATCTAGGAATGTTCCAAAGCGAGCCGAGTACTGAGATGTACCGAAAATGCCAACCATGAATTTTTGAGTAATTCCTAGCTCAATTTCTTTAAAATCGGTAATTGATCCACCTATGTTTGGTACAGCTTGTTTGTATGTCAATGAGAAGGTGGGATATTTTGAGCCTAATACGATTTTTTGGTTGGGTTCAGAAATATATAATTGTTTTGGCGTGTATGATATTCCTAGAGCTATTCTAACATCAGAATTGATTTCAAAATTCTGAGGAACATTGTTGACAAATGCAGAATCAAAATCAGGGTTAAATTTAAAGTTAGTAAGGGGTTTTCTGAGTGTATGACTTAAACTGTTAAATAAATAAAAACCATTAAATAACTCAGTTCTGTGAGTAAGATAAGTGTAGTCTTGTTCAAAAAAGTTTTGTCTATTAAATAGGTCGTTAAATGTGGCAAATTGATTGACGAAACCAAAATACTTTCCATAATAAATTGATGCTCGAGATAGTTTTTTAGGATTGTATAAGGTTTCAATACTCAAGTTCCCTTTAATATCATTATTTCTAAAACCATAATTTAATGTGGGCGATATAAAGATACTTTTTCGGTTTTCAAATCTTTTGTAGTAACTCACGTTGTACTTCAATCTAAAACCACCAATAGCAACAGGATCAATCATTTCAGCCAGTGAGGCGAAGCTCCATTCTGTTTTTTTATCTCTGTTTATGTGCCCCATTCCAGACCAGACTGCTTTAAGAAAAGTAATTTGATTAAAGGCTGAATCAATGGAGTCTAGGTATGCTTTACTTGTTCTTATTCGTTTTATACTGTCTTGCATTCGAATGAACTTATTCTCATTATAGGTAAGCGGAATCGGTCTTATTTTTGCCCAAAAGCTGGTATCTTTTTCGTAGGCATCATCAGCTGTTCTGGCCAATTCTGCATTGAAGAAGCGTTTTGGATAAATACTATCAAATGTGTAATTGGAATATTTAGCAATACACTCACCGTCAATGGTTCTCGATCCATTTTTAATTTTCCAGTTAAAGGTTTCACTGGTTAGAATCTTTATACTATCCTGAAAAGAGTAGAGTTGCTTTAATGAGAATTGGTCATATTCAATTAAAGAACGTTTGGGTAGGGTCAATTCAACGCTTTTAATTGTAAATAAGGAATCCCAAATTTCAAGCTGACCTTTAAATAAGGCGTTCCCTAATTTGCGAGGAATGACCTGTATGGTGTATACCTTTCTTTTTCCCTCAAATCTTGAACCTAATAATTTGTATCGATAAGATACAAATGCAGTATTACTAATGGGTGATACATAAGCATTATCGCCTAATTTTTTTACTTTTATTAGATTATGGTTTAAATCAAAGTTGGCATCGGTCGTACTCACATAAAATAATGATTGTTGATAGCCTAGCTTTTTAGCTGCATTTTTTTCTTCTTTAAATCCATTGGGTAGTTTTATGTGCTGAACAAAGTCACCTTCGAATAAATTTAGTTTTGGAATAGAATCATTTTTGGATTCACTTGGGGATTCGTCGAGTTTCTTGACATCTGGTTGGTCATCTTGTTTTTTGGGATTGTTGTTCGTTGTTTTCTCAACGCTTTTAACGTAAATATTTCGTTTTTGTGTAGTGAATTGATTAGTAAGGTTTTCTTTATTCTCAATGACTTTTCGAATAATGGTATAGCTTAAATCTTTTTTCTTGTTCGATATTTCTACAACACCTAATTCATTATCGATGGGTTTTAAAATGATATTTAAAACCTCATTTTTTTGAGCGGGTATATCTATTCGTTTTGGTTCATATCCGATGTGTGTGAAAGATAATCGATGCAATCCCTCTACTAATTTGATTTCGTACTGGCCTTTTTCGTTGGTCACAGTTCCGATTCCTAAATCTACTGCCCTGACATATACACCAACAAGTGGCTCTTTAGATTCATTGGTGACATATCCTCGTATCTTGAAATAATTTTGAGCTGCGGAGAAGGTAGTTAAAAACGTTAGACTTATGATTAGACAAATATTTATAAAGTGTTTCATATAAGTTTATGTATAAATACGATTATTACCAAATAATGTTACAAATAATATTTAGAAAACTTAATTAATGGAAATCTATTCGATTAATCTCTTTTTTGAAAGGACAAAAATTAGATTTGTACTTCATGAATAAAACACTACTTCTTATTTTGGATGGATGGGGTATCGGGAATAGGGATAATACCGATGCTATTTTTTCAGCAAATACACCATTTATGGATAGTCTTGAGACTAAAGCATCAAGGGCAACTTTGCGAACATTTGGAGAAAATGTAGGATTGCCGAATGGGCAAATGGGTAACTCAGAGGTAGGACATATGAATATTGGTGCTGGGCGTGTTGTATGGCAAATGTTGGTTCGTATTAATAAAGCTTTTGCAGATAAAACAATTCACGATTTGGAAGCTGTCCGGACTTTAATCAAACTTGCACAATCAGATCTGTCTAGGAAAATTCATTTGATGGGTTTGGTTAGTGATGGTGGGGTTCATAGCAGTTTAGACCATCTTTTGGGGTTAACAGAATTTTTTCAAGAATTAGGTTTGGATGATCGTGTATTTGTTCACGCATTCATGGATGGAAGAGATACCGACCCTAAAAGCGGTCAAGGTTTCATTAAAAAAGTTATAGAATCTCCCAAGTTTGGAAAATCAAACTTGGCATCAATAATTGGACGTTATTACGCCATGGATCGTGATCAACGTTGGGAGAGAACAAAACTAGCCTATGATGCACTTATTCATGGTAAGGGTGATGTTTTCGAAAATTTCACAGAAGCTTTAAAGCATAATTATGATCAGGGAGTTACAGATGAATTTATTAAACCGAGTATTTTGAATCAATCGGGTCAAATCTCGGATAATGATATTGTTTTATGTTTTAATTTCAGAACGGATAGGGGGCGTCAGATAACTAGAGTATTAACGCAAGAGGACATGCCTGATTTAGGTATGAAAACTCAAAGTATACATTATTTCACCATGACGGAATACGACAAAACATATAAAGATGTACATGTTTTATTTCATACAAATGACTTGACTAATACATTAGGGGAGGTTTTATCAAAAAATGATAAAACTCAATTACGAGCTGCAGAGACCGAAAAATATCCCCATGTTACTTTTTTCTTCAATGGTGGTAGAGAGGAACCCTTTGAAGGAGAAGCAAGAGTAATGGCCAATTCTCCCAAAGTCGCTACTTATGACTTACAGCCCGAAATGAGTGCTCCAGAATTGACCAATAAGGTAATTGAACATCTTAAAAGTAAACATCCCGACTTTGTGTGTGTGAACTATGCGAATCCTGATATGGTTGGACATACAGGAGTTTTTAGTGCTATTGAAAAAGCATGTGAAACAGTTGATACATGTACAAAAGACCTTGTGGAAATGGCCACACAAATGAACTACGAGATTTTAATAATTGCTGACCATGGTAATGCCGATAAAGCCATCAATGCAGATGGAAGTCCCAATACTGCCCATACGACGAATTTAGTTCCCGTATTTCTTTTGAACAGTGATAAAAAGATAAACGATGGAAAGCTAGCAGACGTAGCACCAACAATTTTAAGTTTGACTGGAATTGATCAACCTCAAGAAATGGATGGGGTTTCATTATTAGAATCTGATTAGTAATTTACACTATTTTATAAATTATAAATTTGTGCTATGGACTATAATATCATCATTGTATCGCTCTCGATTTGCATTGTTTTATCTTATTTCTTTAATGAAATAGCAAAACGTACAAATGTTCCCTCTGTTTTAATGCTCATTATTGCTGGGATTATTTTGGGGCAGGTACTTAAATTCTTCCCTCAATATAATGTTGATTTTTTCTCTAGTCTAAAGGTTTTGGGTACGATTGGTCTAATTATGATTGTACTTGAAGGTGCACTCGATCTTGAGCTCACAAAAGAAAAAAGTGGTTTAATTTGGAAGGCAACACTTTTGGCTGTTCTAGGGATATTGGGTAGTATATTATTTATCGCTCCAATATTCTATTTTTTGTTGAACATGGATGGTGGATTGTCCTTGTTATATGCCACTCCTTTGGCTGTTATATCAAGTGCTATTGTGTTACCAAGTGTGGCTAGTCTCAATGAGTATGATAAAGAACTTTTAATTTATGAGAGTTGCATCTCAGATATTATTGGTATTATGGTTTTTAATCTTTTACTCAGTATAATGCAAACTCAAGAAGTTGGCAGTTCAATTACAGATTTTGGGATTGAGTTTTTAGTAACTTTAGCCATCTCATTTATTATCGGTATTGGTTTAGTTTTACTTTTTAAGTTTTTGAATGCTAAAATTAAACTATTCTTCTTTATTTCCATTTTAATACTGATTTATGCTCTTGGTAAAATGATACATCTTAGTCCTTTGGTAATGATTCTCATGTTTGGGTTAATTCTTAAAAATCATACTCTTTTCTTTAGAGGACCTCTGAAAAACTTAATGACCCGAATGGAGTTTAAAAAAATGGAAAAGGATTTTCATATCATTAGTCGTGAAACTGCCTTTGTTCTTCGAACATTCTTTTTCATCGTTTTTGGATTAACCATTGATTTATTATCTCTCATCAATTTTGAAGTTTTAGTGATTAGTATGATGATATTTATAAGCATTTATCTTGTAAGAATAATATTATTAAAAGGCTTGGCAAAACAAGGAACTAAAATTTTGGAGTATGTAGCTCCTCGAGGTTTGATAACCATTTTGTTGTATTATAGCATACCTGAGGATCTCGTTTCAGAGACATTTAAACCAGGCGTGCTGTTATGGGTGATAATATTAACAAGTATTTACATGACATTTGGTTTAATAAAGCATGTTAAACAGTCTGTAGAGACTGAAGATGCTGAAAGCTTATAAATTAGAATTCAGTCTAATCATTTCTTGCTGTACCTAATCTTTTTTTTATGCGTTAATTTGTCACAAGACTTATTATTTTGATAATCAGGTATCTTACACTAGTCCTTATATTTATTCAGGTCAATAGTTTTGCTCAGCTATCTGTAAATAAAAGAGTACGAATTCTTCCTACTAAAGGGGATACTATTTTGATTGATTCAGGTTTTGTCGTTAATAATTCAATCAAGGTTTTAAACTATGGAACCGATTTTTACAAGCAAATAGATAACAAACTTTTATGGTTGAATGAGTCACCAAAAGACAGTTTGGATGTCGTGTATAAACGCCTATATTTCAAAATCTCCTATTCAAAAAAGAACAGAGAAAGTATCTTTAACATTTATCGAGATAACCCTTTTAAATATACTCCAAATAACAATGAAATTAAATCTACTTATGGTAAGTTAAACACGATGGGTAACATATCAAGGGGGATAGGTTTGGGAAATACTCAAAATGTTGTTGTGAATTCAAATTTAAACCTAAGATTAGATGGTAAGTTGGCAGAAGACGTAGAAATTTTTGCGGTTATAAGTGATGAGAATAATCCAATACAACCTGAGGGAAATACGCAACAGATCCAAGATTTTGATCAAGTGTACATCACTTTGAAAAAGGATAGTATGGCACTCACATTTGGGGACTTTTTAATGGAGAGTCCCTCCAGTTCTTACTTTATGAAGTATTACAAAAAGTCGAGAGGGATCCAATTTGATAATACTTCTTTTAGAGGCGATTGGCGAATTAAAACGAATGCGGAAGTGGCAATTTCCAGAGGTAGATTCAGCAGAAATCGAATAGATGGTATTGAGGGGAATAGTGGTCCATATCGTTTGAATGGTGAAAATGGAGAAAACTTCATTATTGTAATTGCAGGGACTGAAGTTGTGTACATAGATGGTAAAAGATTAAAAAGAGGAGAGGGGCATGATTACGTAATAAACTACAATACAGGTGAGGTTACCTTTACACCAAAAATTCTGATAACAGCTTACAGTAGAATTGTTGTGGAATTTCAGTATGCTGATAGAAATTATGGACGAACAGTTTCGAGTATCGGAACACAATTATCCAAGGGTAAGTTTTCTTTTTATGCAAATGGATTCAATGAGATGGATTTGAAGTCTCAACCATTTCTTCAGACACTGTCAGATACAGTTGCCAAAATAGACGCACTTCGTATGTCTGGAGATCAATCAGCTATCTATGAAAACGTACGAATCCAGAAAAACTATAATCCTGACAGGATTATGTACAAGAAGGAGATTGTAGGTGTTGAGGAAATTTATGTTTATGCTTCTGATCCTACAGAAGAAAATACCTTTTATGAAGTATTTTTTTCAAATGTTGGATATGGAAATGGGAGCTATACTCAATCTGTTTCAGGAGCTAATGGAAAGGTGTTTGAATATGTTGGGTATGGTTTAGGAGACTATGAACCATTTGAAATATTAGCTACACCTAAGCGTTTAAATACGGCTAATTTTGGTTTTAGTATAACAGAAGAAAATCGAAAAATGGGATTAGAATATGTGATTAGTTCTATGGATAAAAACACTTTTTCTAATATTGATGACAATGATAATTTTGGATCTGGATTGAAAATCTATCAGACTTCCAAAAGGTCAATTAAAGACTCTTCACTTTGGACTTTTAAGACAGATTTAGATTATGAAATGATCACCAAGAATTATGCTTTTGTGGAGCGTTATCGTAATGTCGAATTTGATCGTAATTGGAATAAAATTTTGACAAATCCAGATGCATCTAATCAATCAATGCCTGCTCTAGAACATGTAGGGAATTTATCATTAAAATTATATAAATCGGATCATGATTTTATTAGAAATCAGACTGAGTTATTTTATAGGAGAGGAAACTTCAATGGGTTGTCTAATAAATTGTCTGCTGGATTTTTATGGAATGATTGGAGGATACGGTCGGGCATTGATATGTTAGAGTCTAAATCATTCGAATTTGATACATCAACTCGGCTTAATCAGTTTTATAGTTTCACTTCAAGCATAGATAAATCATTCGAATGGTTTTCAGGTGGAGTGAATTTTATATCTGAGCAATCCCGTTTTTATGATAACGATACAATTTTATTTCAAAGCTATCGATTTAGTTCATACGACGCTTTTGTTAAGTCTAATGATACTAGTAAA
The DNA here is from genome assembly GCA_024645005.1 of Bacteroidota bacterium. Lineage (GTDB taxonomy): Bacteria > Bacteroidota > Bacteroidia > NS11-12g > UBA9320 > UBA9320. The sequence goes on along the minus strand of JAHEGS010000023.1, from coordinate 16,188 downwards.
ATTCAATATCAACTGAAAATTGGACAACGACTTGATGATCGTCCAAAAAACAACGGTTTTTCGCGAGCTACATTGGGACGTAACATTACTTTTGATAGCAGATATTCCAAAAATTCATACCAACGTATTTCTTTTAATACGACACTACGACAATTGGAAGTTAAGGATTCAACATTAAGTTCAAAAGAAGTTGAGAATACACTTCAAAGTAGGATAGAATTTGATCTTCAGTTATTTAAACGTTTTGTTAGGTCAAAGACATTTTATCAAATTGGAACGGGACAAGAGCAGAGAAGGGAGTTTCAATATTTACAAGTACAGCCAGGAAATGGAATATATATATGGAATGATTATGATTCTAACGGTTTGAAAACCTTGAATGAATTTGAGATAGCCTCTGAATTAGATAGAGCAAGAGCAGACTACATTAAAATTTATACTCCAGTAGCAGGGTTTATAACAACAAATAGCACTAAACTAACCCAGTCATTGGAGTTGAATCCCGCGGTATTTGTTTCAAAAAATGCGAAGAATAAATCAATCATTGGCAGATTTAACAGTTTCTCTACACTGATGATTGATAAGAAAGTTTTGCCAAGATTAGCTACTTTTTTAGTTAATCCACTGAATGAAGGTGTGCAGGATACTTCTTTAATAAATCAATCTCAAAATTTTAGAACTACCTTATTTTACAATCGAGGAAATTCAAAATATAGTTTGGATTACACTTTTTTGTCTGGAAATTCTAAGATCTTATTAACCAATGGTTTTGATAGTCGTTTATCTCACAGTCATGTTTTTAATGGGCGTTATTCTTTGTCTCGATTAATTACCGTTAGTGCTAAAGGGAGTATTGGAAGTAAGGCTTATTTGAGTGAATTTTTTGGCAACAGAAGCTATGATTATGATTATTATGAAATTCAGCCATTGGTTCAGTTGGTATTGGGTACATCACATCGCATAGAATTAAAATCAAAGATATTCGATGCGTTGAATTCGACTTCGTATGGTGGTGAAACTACCAGAAATACAGAATTAGGGGGAGAATATAGATATGCCAAAGCATCAAAAGGAGCTCTGAATATTGGGGTTAATTATATCAATGTAGATTATGCAGGTTCATCCAATTCAACACTGGGTTATGAATTGTTAAGAGGTCTACAAAATGGAAACAATGTAACATGGAAATTGAATTATCAACAGACGATGTCAAATAATATTCAAGTAACAATCAGCTATGATGGCAGATCTAGTGAAACTTCGGATGTCATTCACATTGGAAGAGTGGTAGCAAGGTATTTATTCTAAACTTATATATGGGTAAGATATGTCCCGTCTTTATCCAACCTGATTATTTTTTTCTTGTAAAGGTTTCCCAATGCTTTTTTAAACGCTTTCTTGCTCATTCCAAATTTATTTCGGATTTCTTCGGGATCACTTTTGTCAGTGTACTTAAAATATCCATCTTCTCGTTTTAGTTGCTCTAAAACAGATTGAGTGGACTGGTCTATTATATTTCTGTATCCTTGTGGGGTTAGCGTTAGATCAATTTTTCCGTCAGGTCTTATTTTTTTTACAAAGGCTTTTTGTTTTTCACCAATGGCAATTTTTTGGTGGATGTCTGAATGAAATACTAATCCTTGAAATTGATTGTTAACAATTGCATTCATACCTAAATCAGATTTTTTATAAAATAATACATCTACTTCATCACCAACTTCAAAGTCAATTCCTTCGGTAAAGATAAAATCCTCAATCATAGCCGAGGCAATCAAACGATCTGTTTGTTCATCTAAAAGGCAGAAAACAACATACCATTCACCAACTTCCATTTTGACGGGTTGTTCACTGTAGGGAACTAAAAGTTGTTTAACAAGACCCATATCCATAAAAGCCCCAGCACGATTCACATCTTTTACCTCTAAAAATGCGAATGAGTCTAGTTCGATAAGTGGTTTTATGGTAGTAGCAATGGGTCGTTCCTCATTATCTAGGTATACAAAAACCGCTATCTCATCACCAAGTTTTAAACTTTCATTTACATAAATGTTAGGCAATAAAACCTCAGTTCCTTGATCATCAATCAAATAACAGCCATTATCTGTTGTTCTGGCAGCTTTTAATTTATGTGTTTTCCCTATTCGCATGCTTTGCAAAGTTATATTTTCAGTGATGTATTTAATGAACTCATTTGAATATGTTGTATTAGAAAGTGGTTTCACCTCCTTCCAATATACCTACACAGAAAAATTTGTCAAAAACGTGAATACCATGTGGTGCACTTTTTAATTCTTCGGTAAGATCTTGTCCAGCCCAGTGTTCGTAATGTTTGCCATTCTTCCAAAGTCTACTGTTTGTTACATCGTAAACTTTATTTTGGTATGAAACCCAAATATTTTGGTGGTCTTGACCATTGCGAAGACTCAGTTGTCGTCTTGAAATTTTGGGTAAATTAGTATTTTTAGTACTCACGGATGTATTTTAGCCATCAATTTTATACAAATGCGATTAAAAGTTCTCATAGTTTTTGTAATTGTTTACATTTTGTCAGCATTTGTTTGGCTTACGTTTTCACTTTTGAATTACTCAAATACGGATTATCAGTTGAAAAACGATGTGTTGAAAGCAGGATTAAACGCCTGCACCCTTCAAGTAATAGAAAAAGCGAAGAACAATGATTTAGGTAGTACAGAAGAAGTTTTTTATAGATTAAAGCGTTTAGAAATTGACATCGATGAAGATAAACTAAATGCTTTTATTAATAAGCGTTTTAATGGTAATTATGTTGCAGATTATTCTTACATATCCGAGAATATAAAATTTATTAGACTAGCCATAAACCCTTTAAAGATTGAAGAGTTAAAACAAGAACGATACCAGCAACGTAACATCTGGTTATATCAAAGTATTTTGTTATTGTTCCTAGTTGGTATAGGAATTTATGGAGTTTTTAGTAGCATAGAGAAGATTTATAAATTGAACAAACAACAGAACAATTTTTTACTATCAGTTACCCATGAATTTAAAACACCAATAGCAGCGATAAGACTAATGCTTCAAACGAGTAAGCATCCAAAAATTAATGACGATAAACGATCAGAGTTAGTAGATAACAGTATTCAAAGCACGCACAGGTTAGAGGAATTAGCTGAAAACATGCTAACAGCTATGCAAATTGAGAGTAATGCTTATCAGTACAATTTGTCTCCTGTAGATTATAGTACTTTAATAAATAAGGTGGTAAGTAATCAGCAGATTAAAGGACAGATAACAGCTCAAATAGAGTCAAACGTAACCGTAGATGGAGATGATTTCATATTACGAATGGTGGTTAACAATTTGATTGAAAACGCATTTAAATATTCCAACAACCAGACTATTGAAGTTGTTCTTGAAACCGATCATAAGTGGAAAAGACTTTCTATTAAAGATCAAGGAATAGGTCTTAAGAAGGAAGATTTTAAAAATATTTTTAAGAAATTTTATCGGGTTCAAGATGAAGAGACCAGAATATCTAAAGGTACCGGTTTAGGGCTCTTTATTGTGAAGCAAGCAGTAGAAAAACACTCAGGTAAGGTGTTTGTCAAAGCAAACGAGGGAAAAGGGGTAACGTTCACCATATTATTGCCATGACATTCCTATGACTATAAAATGATTTTAATAATACATTTTTGTGACAGTCACTTAAATCATAAAAATTAACATGAAGAAACGTATTTTAGTTGTAGAAGACGAAAAAGACTTAGCAGACACTATCAAATTAAATTTAGAGCTAGAAGAATACCATCCAATTGTTGTACATGATGGTCTTGATGCCATAGCTGCTTTTAAAGAACAAAGTTTTGATTTGGTGATTTTAGATATTATGATTCCCTCTTTAAATGGCATTGAAGTTTGCGAGAATATTCGACTTCAGGATTCAAGTGTTCCTATTATGTTCTTGAGTGCTAAAAGTAGATCCGAGGATCGAATATTAGGCCTAAAAAAGGGTGGGGATGATTACCTAACAAAACCATTTAACTTAGAAGAGCTCATATTACGAATAGGTAACCTAATAACTAGAAACGAGACCAATACATCAAGTTCAATAACAAGTTATAGTTTTGGTGAGAACTCAGTTGATTTTGATAGTTATGAGGCTGTTGGAAAGCAAGGGAAGTTTACGTTAACAAATAAAGAATCACTCTTACTTAAATTATTAATTGAAAATGAAGGAGAGGTTGTGAGTAGAGAACGAATATTACAAGCAGTATGGGGTTATAGTGTATACCCAAGTACGCGTACAATTGATAATTTTGTTTTAGCTTTCCGTAGATATTTTGAGGATGACCAAAAAAATCCAAAATATTTCATCTCACTTCGAGGTGTTGGGTATAAGTTTATGAACCCATCGTAACCTGGTTTAGTTCAAATTAGTTGTTTATAACTTGACTAGCCTCAAGCATTTGCATGATATTGCTTCTTTTATTTTTGTAGCATATCTATGCACGAGCAAATACTTATCGTTGATTTTGGTTCACAATTCACACAACTTATAGCTAGAAGGATTAGAGAGCTTAATATCTATTGTGAAATTCATCCCTACAATAAACTTCCAGAATTAACAAATCAAATTAAAGGGGTTATTTTGTCTGGTAGCCCATCTTCGTGTACTGATACCAATGCTCCTGTTGCTGATATTGATTGGATGAATCTTCAAATTCCTGTTTTAGGGTTGTGTTATGGTGCTCAATTTTTAGTAGCATCCAATGGAGGAAAGGTTGAAAAATCAACACACAGAGAGTATGGAAGAGCAAATATTACTATTTCTGGAACGGATTCACTTTTTAATGGGATTGAAGATGGAAGTCAAGTGTGGATGAGTCACGGAGATACGATATTGGAAATGCCAAATAATACTTGTGTTCTTGCAAAAACTGAAACGATACCTGTTGCAGCTTATCGATTTATAGACAAAGAAATTTATGCTGTTCAGTTTCATCCTGAGGTAAGTCATAGTTCAGATGGGAAACTTCTTTTAGCGAATTTTACTAAAAAAATATGTGGATGTGTTGGTGATTGGACTCCCGCTCATTTTGTGTCTGAAAGTGTTGAACATTATAAGGAATTAATTGGTTCTGATAAAGTTATAATGGGCCTCTCGGGAGGAGTAGACAGTTCTGTTGCAGCATATATTCTCCATAGAGCTATCGGTGATAATTTGGTTGGAATATTTGTAAACAATGGAGTTTTAAGGAAAAATGAGTACGAAGATGTCTTGGAGGCATATAAGGGTTTGGGTTTAAATGTCATAGGAGTTGATGCTTCAGATTTATTTATTAGTCGATTAAAAGGAATATCTGATCCTGAAACGAAACGAAAAATTATAGGGAATACGTTCATTGAAGTTTTTGATCAAGAAGCGAGTAAGATTAAAGATGCAAAATGGCTTGGACAAGGAACCATATATCCGGATGTAATCGAGTCTGTATCAGTCAATGGACCATCTGCGACCATTAAATCTCACCATAATGTGGGTGGTTTGCCCGATGATATGGAGCTTCAGTTGGCAGAACCACTTCGATTGTTATTTAAAGATGAAGTTCGAAAGATTGGTGCTGAACTTGGTGTTCCTAATTTGATACTTGAAAGGCATCCCTTTCCGGGTCCTGGACTAGCAATTAGAATTATTGGGGAAATTAGTCCCGAAAATGTATCTACTCTTCAGGAAGCAGATGCTATTTTTATTAATGAAATGAAAGGACAAGGATTTTATCATAAAATTTGGCAGGCTGGGGCAATATTTTTACCCATTCAGTCCGTTGGTGTTATGGGAGATGAGCGTACTTACGAAAATGTGATAGCATTAAGAGCAGTAACTTCTGTTGATGGAATGACTGCTGATTGGGCAGATTTACCCCATTCTTTTTTAGCATCTGTAAGTAACAAAATAATAAATCAAGTTAAAGGTATTAATCGTGTTGTATATGATATTAGTTCCAAACCCCCTGCAACTATTGAGTGGGAGTAGATTCACAAGACTATTCATATTGTCCTTTTTGATTTCATACAATTCGTATGCTAATCTCACAAAATCAAAATGTTTCAGCTTAGATAAGGGATTATCATCCAATATTTTAACTAAAGAAAACAAAACTGAAAATCAAGATTCGCTTTATGAGATCACTTTTAGAGGTAAAAAATTTCTAGTTCCTCCTCACAAGAAGTCCTTTAAAATATCAGTTTTGCTTCCGTTTCATACGGATGCTGTAAATAGTCCAATAGATAAAAAGAGGGCCAATGTTATGTTGGAATACTATCAGGGTATAAAAACGGCCATTAAACAAATTGATAGTTTAGATTCAAAATTTATCATTTCCTTTCATGACACAGACAATGATACAAACCAACTCAAAAAAATATTAGCATCTTCAGAAATGAAGAGTGTTGACATCATTATTGGACCTACAAATCGGAATCAAGTTCAAATAGCCAGTAGCTATTGTAAGTCCCACAAAATCCCATTGTTGCTCCCCATAACTAATTGGATAGATAGTGATTTTAATCCCTACGTGTTCAATATGAACCCATCAGAAGTTAATAAAGCAGAAGTATTCCTAACGTATTATAAAAATCATCATAAAGATAAAAAGTTAGTTATTATTCGTGACAATGGATATTATGATAGAACTTTTGGTAATGCTCTTATAAACACTTGTAAGCAACAACAAATATCGGTTAAGATTGTTCCTTATTCTACTAAAATAGATTGGTCAAGTATTATAGATGGTAATTCAATTGTAATTCATACAACTCAGGATAAAATAAAGCTAAATTATACGGTTACAAGTCTTCAAGCTCATCACAAAAATGTAATATTGGTGGGATCAGATAAGCTATTGGAATTTAATGATATAGATTATAATCAATGGGAAAAACTTAATATTCTATTTTTATCAGAACATAAATCACAAGTGCCTAATATTCGATCAAATCAAATGAAGGTCTCTTATCGATTGGATTATAGAGATGATCCTTCCTGGTTCTCATACATGGGTTACGATCACGTATTGTTCGCTTGCGAAGTATTAGATGCATTTGGAACTTATTTCCCGCTATTTATTGAAGGTAAAGAAATTACCTATGCTAATATGGATTTCTCTATGAACAGAACAGAATCTAATTTTCAGAACAAATATCTTGGGATATTCCGTTTGGTTGATGGTCAACTAATGGTTGAAAATATCAAATAGTTTGAAGTATTTACGATCAAGATATTTCTCATCACTTGAACTTTTAAGTGAATATAATTATCCAACACCTTTTCATCTATTTTCTAAACAATTTTTTAAAGCTAATAAGAAATTTGGCTCCAAGGATAGGCGTGCAATAGCAGATATATGCTACAACTACTTCAGGATGGGAGTTTCATTACATCCATTTTCTATAAAAGAAGGACTCTTGATTAGTTTATTGACTCATAAGCTTGACAATTATCAAGATTGGTTGAAGCTGCGTGATGAATTAGGAGTGGATGTCAACGTTGATTTAAGTGATAATCGGATAGATTTTTCTTCAATAATGAGTAAGCCAATATCATTTTATAAGGATGGTTTTTTGATGAGAGAGTTTAATCATTATAATCTGTCAGAAAATCAGAATTTTAGACCTAAAAATTGGGCTAAAGACCATAATGATGATGAAACCGGTTCACTCGGTCTTTTGGGTGCAAAAGAGCTTAATGTCAATGAAAATTTGTTGCCATTTAAACAGGTTCAAGATCTATCGTCTCAGTTTTTATGTAGTAAAATTAGTATTGAGGACAATCATAAAGTTTGGGATATTTGTTGCGGGGCAGGAGGTAAAAGTTTAAACTTAAGTTCACGTAAAAAAGGGAAGTTTTATTTGAGTGATATAAGACCCAGCATTATAAAAAATGCAGAGTCACGTATGAATAAGATGCATTACGATGCTAAATATGCTGAAATTGATATTAGCTTCCATACTGACAATTTAAGGTTTGATAATAAGAAGGTAAACTATGCTCATTTTGACACCATAATAGCCGATGTACCGTGCAGTGGAAGTGGTACTTGGTTTCGTACACCAGAACATTTTATGAATTTTGATTATAACTCAATTGCTAATTATACCAATCGTCAAAAAGCAATTGTTGAAAATGCAATCCCATTTTTAAAAGTTGGTGGCACCTTATACTACATGACTTGTTCTGTTTTTGAAGAGGAGAATACCAATATAAAGCAATGGATAATCGATAATTTTTCTGTGAGTTTACAAGATGAAATCATGTTCGATGGTATTCGCCATCAATCTGATGCGATGTATATGGCAAATTTTAAAAAGTTAGATTAAATCACTGAATAATTCTTTTTGTATCTTTTTTGGAAATGAGTTAATGACCAATAAATAGCTGTCATCAATCATTTGAATTATCTGATCATCAGGGACATCTTTATTAACATCTATTGTATTTCAATGTTTTTTGTTCATGTGATATCCTGGGTTTATTCCATTGAATTCTTCTCTTAAATAAATCGCTTTTTCAGGTTCACATTTAAGATTAATGCTTTCAAATGAGTCAATGTCACATATGCAAAATATTTTACCATAGACTTTAAAGACCAATGTGTTATAATCAAAGGGAGTACTTTCAGTTGTTATTTTTTTATTGAGACAATAATCTCTTAAAAATTCAATATCCATAGTGGTACAAAGTTAGATCTTGGTCCTGGAATTTGATGATTGATTGTTTTATAAAATCAGGTTGATCTTTTTTAAATTGGTCTATGTCCTCGGTCTTGCACATGACATATTTTGCACCTAGTGTTTCAAGATAATAGTTGAATGGACTGTTATCTCTGCTCATTTCTTCAGCATTGAATGTTGCACCATTTTGTCTGAGATAGACCAAAGAGTGATTTGGTTCGGGAACATAAACAACTAAAACCAAGTCATCTTTTTTTAGGTGTGATTTTAACTTTTCTTTTGCTTGTAATAACCACTTATAAGGGTAGGGTTCAGGGTGACCATTTATATTCACAACTTCAGACATACGTTGGAAGTATCTTGTATTACCTTGAGAGAAGGATATTACTGCAAAACATAAAGCAAGAAACATACTTGTTCTGGGCTGAATATATTCAGAAAAAAAGGCGATCGATTTTAGACTTATAAAAAGGATAATCGGCATAAAATTACCTATAAAGTAATAGTCATGATTCATGTATTGAACGCCAAAAAGTAAAACTATAGATAATAGTCCAAGGACTAAAAGGATAGATAACCATTTGTCAGACTTATTTAGGATCGACTTTTTAAAATTGATAACTGAAAGTAAAGTTAGAATTATCAAAAATGATTGTTGGATACTATTAAAATATTCATACTTAAAGCGAGAAGCAACATCAAAAATAGTAACGAATTCATCCCATGAAGTGACGGGTATGGGACTGCTTAAAAAAACAACAGAGTACAATTCTTTATTCCGTTGATTTACAAGAAAGTAATCATAATAAGCAATAAATGAGATGATGAATAAAAATAACAGTGTTATTGCTACTAATTTTATATTGATATTTCGAATCTGTTTTAAAAAGAATACACCATAGAAGCTGATTAGATAGATTCCAGAGGAAGTTTTGATAAACATGGATAATCCAGCTAGAAATAGAATCACAAAAATGAATCGATCAAAATCCTTAAAATAAAAATAAAAAGTCCATATTAAAAGGGATAAAGCCAGTATGTCTGGCAAGAAATTATATCCATAATAGATGAGTAAAGGAGAACTTAATAACCCAATGAAAATAGATGATCGATAAAGTATTTTTTCTTTCTTTAAAATTTCATAGGATAAAAAAAATAGAGCTGTGAAAAATAGGATAAAGGTGGTAATTTTAAATAAAAAGGGTAGCCATTTTTCAGGATAGCCAATTCTTACAATCTGAGCTAGCATATATTGAAATCCTGAAAATTCAACACCAACATCACCTTCAGGTGTTTTGAAACTAAGTGTGGCTGGGTCATTTAATGCTTTTCCATCAATGTACCTGAGGCAAACAGCTAGTCGATCAGCTTGAGCCCATTGGTGAATGCCACGAGGACCATCATTGGCAGATGGATAGTAGGTCATAAAAAAAGTGAAAATGAATAAAGCAATGAAACTGATTAAGATGGATTGCTTTTTGTTGATATTCACTATGGGATACTTAAAATCTCCCCCAAAAATAAGTAGCTACAAGTTCTTTACAACTATTTAACAGAAAACATAACATCAAGTTCTGCCACCATGTCAGTAATTCTGTTTGGTCTGTTTATTGATGATTTCTTTAAAAAAAATAAAATCAAATGCAAAAAGGAAAAGTTTCAGTAAATACGGAGAATATATTTCCCATTATTAAGAAGTTTCTTTACACGGATAATGAGATTTTCTTAAGAGAGTTAATTTCAAATGCAACGGATGCGACCAATAAACTAAGGTTACTAAGTCAACGAGGCGAAGTGAAAGGTGATTTAGGTGAATTAAAAATCACGGTTAAAATAGATGACAAAAAGAATACGCTAACTATTAGTGATTCTGGAATAGGAATGACGGCAGATGAAATTGATAAATACATCAATCAAATTGCATTCAGTGGAGCTGAAGAGTTTGTAGAAAAATTCAAGGATACAAAAGAAGACGCTAATATCATTGGACATTTTGGTTTGGGTTTTTATTCCAGTTTTATGGTTGCAGACAAGGTAGAAATCAATTCCTTGAGTCATGCTGAAGGAGCCGAACCAGCCAAATGGACTTGTGAGGGTAGTACTGATTTCAAGATAACTAAAGGTAAAAGGAAAAAGCGTGGGACAGATATTATTCTTCACATCAATGAAGAAAGCAAAGATTTCTTAACACAGTGGAAAATCAATGAATTATTGAATAAGTATTGTAAGTTTTTACCTGTACCTATTGAATTTGATGATAAAACCATAAATGAAACAGCTCCATTGTGGAAGAAAAATCCAAGTGAGTTGAAAGATGAGGATTATACGGATTTTTACGGAAAGTTATACCCAATGAGTGAACCTCCACTATTTTGGATTCACTTGAATGTAGATTATCCATTTAATTTAACGGGAGTATTATACTTCCCGAAGATTAAAAAGGAAATCGATCCCAATCGAAACAAGATCCAACTCTACAGCAATCAAGTATATGTCACGGATAATGTTGAGGATATCGTACCGGAATATTTGATGTTACTTCACGGTGTTATTGACAGTCCGGATATTCCTTTAAATGTGAGTCGAAGTAGTCTTCAAGCCGATGGGGCAGTTAAAAAGATTACAAGTCATATAAGTAAAAAAGTCGCTGATAAATTAGCTGAGCTTCACAAAGCAGATTTTGAAGATTATAAGGCTAAATGGCATAACATGAGCATTTTTGTGAAATATGGAATGCTGTCAGATGACAAATTTTATGATCGTGCGAAAAAAATATGCTTGCTTCAAAATACAGATAAGGAGTATAATTCAATTGAGGAGTATATCGCAAAGATAGAACCCAATCAAACGGATAAAGATGGTAATCGAGTTGCTATATATACTAATGATGCTGAAAAGCAACATTCTTTTATAGAATCGGCCAAGGATAAGGGTTATGATGTTCTCTTATTAGACGAAGTTATCGATAATCACTTTGTATCCAATTTGGAACAAAAGAACGAGAAATTTCAACTTAAACGTGTGGATGCCGAAACAGCAAGTAAGCTTATTGATAAAGACGAAAAGAATGAAAGTGTACTAAATGAGGATGACACCAATAAACTCAAAGATGCGTTCGAAGGAGTTATTGATAAAGAAAAATACACGATTAATCCAGAAGTAATGAGTCCATCGGATTCATTTATAACCATTACTCGAAGCGAGTGGGAACGTAGGATGAGCGAAATGGGCGGCATGGGAGGAATGCAGATGTTTGGACAGATGCCGGAGAAATACACTATTGCAGTTAATACTAACCATCCATTAGCTTCCAAGGTATTAAAATCCAAGGGAGATAAGCAGACTGAACTGTTATCACAAGCTATCAATTTAGCTAAATTATCTCAAAATTTATTGACAGGTAAAGAATTGAGTGATTTTGTTAAAGCTCAGTATGCTAACTTGTAAATAGTAGAAATCAAAAAACAAAAATGGCTTAGTCTATTGATTAAGCCATTTTTTTGTTTAATTCAATCAAAATTTAAATGCATTAGTTGTGCTAACTTTGCATCACACTAACTATGGCCATTAAAATAAAAACTCCCGAACAAATTGAGGGAATTAGAAAATCATCTCATCTTGCTGCAAAAGTGCTTAAACATTTGGAGCAATTTGTAGTAGCGGGTAATACCACAAAATATATAAATGATAAGGCTCTTGAATTCATAACAGATCAGGGAGCTAAGTCAGCTACTTTGGGATATAAGGCTCATGGATCACCGGCATTTAGTGGAGCTATTTGTACTAGTCCAAATGAAGTTATTTGTCATGGGGTGCCTAACGATTATGTTTTAAAAGATGGCGATATTTTAAACATTGATGTTACAACCATTTTGAATGGTTATTTTGGAGATACCTGCAAGATGTACACTGTTGGTAAAGTTTCAGAATCTGCACAAAACCTAATTGATGTTACTCGAGAATGCTTATCAATAGGAGTGAAGCAGTGTAAACCTGGAAACAGATTTGGTAATATTGGTTATGAAATTCAACGTTTTGCGGAATCCAAAGGTTATGGTGTGGTATGGCAATTTTGTGGTCATGGAGTGGGTATCAAGTTTCACGAAGAACCAGAAGTAAGTCATGTTGGGCAAAAAAATACAGGTAAACGAATGAAGCCAGGCATGATTTTTACGATAGAACCTATGATAAATGAAGGAGTTGCTGAGTGCATCGTCGATCGCGGAGATGGATGGACAGCTCGAACTAGAGACTATAAGTTATCAGCTCAATTTGAACATACCATATTAATTACGGAAGATGGCTGTGAATGTCTGACGGATGTATACGGTGAATATTAAGAATTAACGTGTATGCATGCCTTTCTTATTGAACGATTAGCAAATGAATTGCATTCTAAGATAGGAGGTAAGGATTTAGAAGATGTATTCACTACATCAAAACAAGAAATTAATTTTGTGTTTGATGATTTCGCTCTGAAAATTAATTTTTTTCAAGGTCTATCTTTTTTTCAAACTCCCGAAATTATAAAGCTACAAAAAAAGAATAGACTTCCTATTTTCAAATCTCTAGTTGGATGTAAAGTCATTGAAGTCAAAGCATATCCCTTTGATAGGAGCTTTGCCATTAATTTTAATAATCAGGAAATTCTACGGTTTTATGGTTATGGAAAATTTAGTCAAATTACCCATTATAAAGTGGGTGAATGGCAGTCCAATTTTCCAATCAAAAGCAAGCAAATTAATCTTGACAATGCTACAAAGGATGTTGATTTATCATGGTTGCGGGATGATACACATATTGATGATCTTCGATTTTTAGATTTTAGCCAGAGAACCTATCTAAGAGAAAATGGGTTTAGTGCTCAATCTATTGACCAAAAGAGAAAGCTGTTAACAGAATTCTATCATCAGCTACTTACAAATGATCTTTTCATTAATAAAATTAATTCGAAGTACGAATTGTCTTTTGAGAAAAGAGGAGAGACCATTTCGAAATTCAATTCTACACTAAATGCTTGTGATCAGTTCGCTAGACTTTATATATCACATCAGGTATTTAATCAAACTAAATCCACTCATTTAAATACTTTAAATAAAGAATATCAGCGATTATTAAAACGATTAAAATCTGCTCAAGTTCAAATTAAAGAATTGAGTGCATCAAAAAAGTATCAAGATAAAGCAGATTTAATCATGGCGAATTTATGGCAGATTGAAAAGGGAATGAGTGAGATTAATCTTCCTGCTTTTGATGGTAATGATCATATTCTTATTAAACTCAAAAAAGATTTAAGTCCGCAGGATAACGCTGCACGTTTATATTCAAAGGGAAAAAATGAGAAGATCAGGTTGAAATTTGCAATGGATAATTTAGAACTTATACAGGAAGAATTAGCAAATAAAACAAAGGAGATAGAACGTTTTGAGCTTATCGATGAATTGAAGGATTTACGAAAGATTACAAGTTCAAAACAAGATAAACAAGCATTAAAATTACCATACAGGGTTGTGGTTTATGATGGATTTGAGATTAGAATAGGGAAGGGAGCTAGAGAAAATGATGAACTACTAAGAAATTATTCGACAAAGAATGATAAATGGTTGCATGCCAAGGATGTTAGTGGAAGTCATGTTATTATTCGAAATCCAGGAAACCAGGTTATTTCAGATTCAATAATTGAGCGAGCTGCTCAAATAGCAGCATATTATTCAAAGGCTAAAAATGAGGGTTTAGCTGCTGTGATTTATTGTGATCGTAAATATGTCCGAAAGCCGAAAGGAGCCCATCCTGGCATGGTCAAAGTTGATCGTGAAGAAACTATTTTAGTAGAGCCTCAGTTATAGTATATTTTCTTGGACAATTAATGTGTATTGCATCGTGTGTATGCTAATAACTCATATACTTTTGCAGGCTTTTAGAAAAACATGAAGAAATTCTTTAATCTGTTCGATTTTAGGCAGAAAGTAAACTACACTACAGAAGTGCTCTCTGGGTTAACCGTAGCTTTAGCACTTGTGCCAGAAGCTGTAGCTTTTGCCTTTGTTGCAGGTCTTCACCCTCTTACAGGATTATATGCAGCGTTTTCAATGGGTTTAATTACTTCGATATTTGGTGGTAGGCCTGGTATGATATCAGGTGCAACAGGTGCCATTGCAATTGTGATCGTAGCGTTAGCAAAATCTCATGGTGTTGAGTACGTTTTTGCAACTGTTGTACTCGCTGGATTTATACAAATGCTTGCTGGATTTTTACGATTAGGTAAGTTTATCCGATTAGTTCCACAACCAGTGATGTTTGGTTTTGTGAATGGATTAGCTATTGTCATTTTTATGGCTCAATTAGGATCCTTTAAATCCATGAATATGGATGGTGTTTTGGATTGGATGACAGGTACTCCTTTGTACACTATGTTGGGTCTAGTATTTCTAACTATGGTAATTATTTGGGGTTTACCCAAAATCACAAAGGCATTTCCATCATCTTTGGCTGCAATCATTATTATTTTTGGTTTGGTAAAGGTTTTTAATCTAGATACCACATCGGTTGGAGATATTGCACAAATTGGTGGAGGTTTTCCGCCATTTCATATTCCTGCGGTTCCCTTAACTCTGGAGACTATATCTATAATAATACCTTATGCAAGCATTGTTGCTGCAGTTGGGCTAGTGGAAAGTCTTCTGACCTTAAATTTGATTGATGAGATCACAGAGACGAGGGGAAGTGGTAATAAAGAGGCTGTAGCTCAAGGATTAGCCAATTTGGTTACTGGTTTTTTTAGTGGTATGGGAGGTTGTGCTATGATTGGCCAGAGTTTAATAAATATTATTAACGGAGCAAGAGCACGATTTTCTGGGATTATAGCATCAGTTATGCTATTGGTATTCATTGTTTTTGGAAGTAGTTTAATAGAGCAAGTTCCTATTGCGGCACTTACAGGTTTAATGATAATGGTTGCTATTGGAACTTTTGAATGGGTAAGCGTTCGTGCTTTGAACAAAATGCCTAAGCACGATATCTTGGTTATGATTACAGTAATTTTAATTACAATTTTTCTTCATAATCTTGCATTAGCAGTTCTGATAGGTGTTGTTATATCTGCATTGGTTTTTGCATGGGAAAGTGCAAAACGAATTCGTGCAAGAAAATATATCGATGAAAATAACGTAAAGCATTATGAAATTTATGGACCTTTATTTTTTGCTTCAACCACAGTATTTGCTCAGAAGTTTGATGTAATGAATGATCCAGAAGAGGTGATTATTGATTTTGCTGAGAGTAAGATTGTAGATATGAGTGCTATTGAGGCAGTAAACAAGATTACGGAACGATATTTAAAAGTAGGGAAGAAAGTCCATTTACGCCATTTGAGTGCAGATTGTAGAAATTTATTAGCCAACGCGGATAAGTTAATCGATGTAAATATTATGGAAGACCCAACCTATAAAGTAGCAGTAGATCGCTAAGAATTAAAAAAATAAA
>JAHEGS010000020.1 GCA_024645005.1 Bacteroidota bacterium | reverse complement strand
TGCATCGGCTCATATCGCATTCCACTATCATGCACATCTACACCTAAAAAGTGTGATGTACCGTGCATAAAGTATTTTTTAAGTGCTGGCCATGATGAATTCTGATTTTTAATATCCTCTTTGGTCAATAAGCCTAAACCGATTAACTCATCTTCCATCAAACCTTCTACCTCTCTCTGATATTCCATCAATAGTGTACCAGGCACCAATTTTTCTCGTGCTTGTTTCATTACGCGAAGCGTAGCATTGTACACATCTGCTTGACGAGGTGAAAATTTACCGTTTGCAGGCAAGCATCGGGTCATATCACTTGCATAGTTGGCATAATCAACACCACAATCGATAAGCACCAAATCACCATCTTTGACCTGTTTATTATTTTCAATATAGTGCAATGTACAAGCCGAAAGTCCACTAGCAACAATAGGCTCAAACGAAAATCCGTTTGCTCTATTTCGAGTAAATTCATGAATTAATTCGGCCTCAATCTCATGTTCCCAAACACCAGGTTTAACAAATTTCATAACGCGTTCCCAACCCAACTTTGAGATACGAACAGACTCACGCATCACTTCCAACTCCAAAGCCGTTTTAATACTGCGTAATCGCTGCAATATTTTTCCCGCTCGCTTGTACGTATGCAAAGGATATAATTGCTGAATTTCATTCGCAAAATCGATAGCTTTACTCGGACTTTTTGGTGAAAAACGATCATTTTCATTCAATGGAAGATAGATGTTATCTGCCATATTGATAATCGGTCTCAACTGCTGCATGTATTCACTATTCCAAAAAATTGAATTTATGCCGCTTGTAGCCGTTGCATCCTCTTTAGTGTATTTATAACCATCCCAAATTGCAATTTTTTCATTGGTTTCCACTAGAAAAAGACAAGCTCTATATTCTGGAATTGGACAATCAGGATACAAGACCAATATACTGTCTTCTTGATCTATCCCACTCAACCAAAAAATATCCGAGTTTTGCTTGAACTTGTAAGTCATATCACCATTCCAACTGTACTGATAATTGCTATGAAAAATAGCAATGCTGTTGGGTTCCATTTGAGAAACAAAACGGGTGCGGTTCTGGATAAATAGTTGCGAGTTGAGTGCTTTGTACTTCATAATTATGTGTGCAAAATTAAGAATTTGCTATGATAAGCCTATCATAAATCACTCAATCAATTTCTCATCACCTTGCCATGAACTTCAAATTGATACATTTGTGTAGAATCAATTATCATGTTAGAATCAACCAAAGAACTCCTTCGTAATTTAAATATCACTTCTACTAATACAAGTCTATGTACTGGAACTCAATGGTTAACTTCCACCAATACCGATACCAAGAAAGTATATTCTCCTGTAGATGGGTCCCAATTAGGTGAGGTGGTTTATGCCAGTGAGAGCGATTATGAAAACGTAATTATACAAGCTCAAAAAGCGGCCGAATTTTGGAAATCAGTACCTGCTCCAAAACGCGGTTCTATTGTAAGACAATACGGTATGAAACTCAGAGATCATAAAAAAAACTTGGGGAAATTAGTAAGTCTAGAAATGGGCAAAAGCTATCAAGAAGGTCTTGGAGAAGTTCAAGAAATGATTGATATCTGTGATTTTGCAGTTGGATTATCAAGGCAATTATATGGCCTAACGATGCATAGCGAACGTCCGAATCATCGCATGTACGAACAATGGCATCCTTTGGGCATAGTTGGAATTATCTCTGCATTCAATTTCCCTGTAGCCGTATGGGCTTGGAATAGCATGATAGCTGCAGTATGTGGTGATGTATGTGTTTGGAAGCCGAGCGAAAAAACTCCTTTGACAGCCATTGCATGTCACCGACTATTGGAAAGCGTCATTACAGAAAATGATTTACCTGAAGGGATATTCAACTTAGTAATTGGAGACTACAAAATTGGAGAGTGCATAGCCAAAGACAAACGCATACCCATGGTGAGTGCAACAGGAAGTACCCGAATGGGGAAAAGAGTAAGTGAAGTTGTGGGTGCACGACTAGGAAGTTCTCTGTTGGAACTTGGCGGGAATAACGCGGTAATTATATCTGAACATGCCAACCTGGACAATGCACTTATAGCTGCTGTTTTTGGTTGTGTGGGAACAGCTGGTCAACGATGTACAAGTACAAGAAGACTCCTCATTCATGAATCCATTTTTGATACATTCAAAAACAAATTAGTCAATGCCTATGGACAACTCCGAATTGGCAATCCGTTAGATGAGCATAATCATGTTGGACCATTGATTGATACAGATGCTGTAAATACATTTACCCAAGCAGTTCAAGCAGTAAAAAATGAGGGTGGAGAAGTATTGACAGGAGGAAAAGTATTATCAGGTGAGGGATATGAAAGCGGATGCTATGTAAAACCATGTATAGCAACTGCTCAAAACCATTATAATATTGTACAAGAAGAGACCTTTGGACCTATTGTTTATCTAATCCCTTATCAAACATTGGATGAAGCCATCCAGCTCCAAAATGATGTAAAACAAGGGTTGAGTTCTGCTATTTTTACAGACAATGTTCAAGAAGCCGAACGTTTTTTGAGTGCTGCAGGAAGTGATTGTGGTATTGCTAATGTCAACATTGGCACTAGTGGAGCAGAAATAGGGGGAGCATTTGGAGGTGAAAAAGAAACAGGTGGTGGAAGGGAAAGTGGATCTGATGCATGGAAAAAGTATATGCGACGTCAAACGAATACCATCAATTACGGAACTGATTTACCGCTAGCACAGGGCATAAAATTTGACTTATAATGATTAAATACATCCTTTCTAAAATCTTCGTTTTTCTACTTTTGATAGGTAACTTGACCTCATCTGCACAAGAATTTGGTGCTCAATTATTGTTGGGAGCGAATTTCAGTCAGGTAGACGGTGACCAATTTGGTGGATACAACAAACTTGGTCTTAATACAGGCATTCAAATTAACAGACTTATTAATTCAGATTGGGAGTCTGCCTTTGAAATTCGATACAGCATGAAAGGTTCAAAGAAAGTAATTGACCCTGAAGCACCCCCAACGCCTACCCTTGACTTGAATTACCACTACCTTGAAGTTCCCATACTTGTTAAATACCTCGGTTGGGGGAAAATAGAACCCTTTGGAGGTTTATCTTTTGGAGTGAACGTTTTTAATGAGCGAGATGACAATGGGATAAAATCAGAAGAACCAGAACTCAAGAATACGGAGATTGGCTTTCATTTGGGTGGCTCTTATTCGGTAAATAGTCGAACAAATATCGAACTCAGACACTCATACTCGCTTTTTTCAATTCGAAACGATTCAGTGGTTGCCAACTCTCCATCATTGTGGGGTAGAGTTGGATGGTTTAATCGTCTGTTTACATTAGGGATATCATACGACCTAAAAAATTAGATCTTACGACAATGAGTCTCCACTTTTAATATGAAGATCACGTTGCGGAAATGGAATGGTGATGTTACTCACTCTGAATGATTCTTCTATCTGATATCTCAAGTCACTCATAATATGATCGATAGGGAATAATTGATTGCTCCAGAAAACCAATTCAAAATCGAGACTCGAATCCCCAAAATCTTTAAAAAATACAACAGGTGCTGGATTGGTTATCACCTTGGAGTGTTTCCAAGCACATTCTTCTAAAATCTTTTTAACCAATTCAACATTACTTCCATAAGCAACACCAACATTAATTTTGAATCGGGTAATTGTATCACTGGTACTCCAATTAATTAATTTTTCACTGACCAGTTGGTGATTAGGAATGATCATAGAAATACCGTCACGAGTGGTCACTTTTGATGTTCTCAATCCTATTAGCGTAACCTTCGCCACCACACCATCAACCTCCACAATGTCATTCACACGTATAGTGGGTTCCACCAATAAAATAAAACCAGATACAAGATCATTGGCTACTTGTTGCAGACCTAAACCCACACCAAGAAGTAGTGGTGTTAGTGCTAAAAAACCAGTCCAATTAACATGAAAAGCCACTAAGGCTATTATTACAAAAATGAGTATAGATACATACTTCGTAATTCGAGTAATGGCAAACTCTCTTCCACTATCCAGTCGACCAGCTTTAACAGCCGATTTAGCTAATTTCTTAACCCATTTATAGGCAAACCAAATAACAAAACCAGAAATTAGGATATAAAAGAGACTTGATATAGTAACTGACCCTTGATCTCCAATCTTAAATAATTCTGTTTTAAGAAAATCTTTCATTGCTTACTTGGTGTACGTATTGTTATAGACTAGTGCAAAGTAATCATCTCCAAGGTCTAAATATCCATACTGGTAACAAAAATGATAGGTTTTTTCTGCTTTTGTGGTGTAAGTGTTGGTAAAATACTCGAAACTGAAGCCCTCTTTAGTCAATTGTTTTTTTGAAACCTTCACAGATTTATCCAATGGACATAATTCTGCCAAAATCGATCGGTTCTTTTTAATTATTCGATTCACCTTTCTGATATAGTTATTTGAACTTCCATACTGAATGTTGTTAAATTCGTTGCGACATTGTTTGTCACAAAACTTTTTGTCTGCTCGACCTATCAATGGCTTCTTACAATTTAGGCATTCTCTAGACCCCATGAAGCAAAGATATCAAAAAGGATCCAGCTACTTAAAATAAGTTAAGTTGTGGAGTTTGTTTAATTCCAAGTTTTTTAGGAACAACTACATGCTTTATCCGATTCAAGTTGTATTTGTTTTTTGCAAGTCGGACTTGTTGATGTATGTTTTCTGCTATTGCACCATAATTTTTTCTTCGGTACAATGAATCGTTATTTTTAGAATTCCCTCTATTAGAATCTGCAATCTGATGCAAGACACGAGATGCCTTGAGCGGATACGTTTTATGAATCCAGTTTTCGAATAGCAAAGCTGTTGTAATATTTAACCGCAACAGAGTGTGGTTCAAAAAAGAAGCTCCAGCTTGGCTTACTGCCTTGCAAATCGAAAAAATCTCATCTCCATTAAGACCAGGAATGATGGGTGCTAATAATACGCCAACAGGAATCTGATGCTCAGATAGTGTTCTAATCACCTTAAGTTTATTCTTTGAACTGGATGTTCGAGGCTCCAAAACTCTTCTCAAATCTTCATCTAAAGTAGTAATAGAAATACAAACCTCAACCAATCCCTTGGCGGCCATTTTTTTTAAGATATCGATATCACGACAGACCAATGCATTTTTGGTAATTATCACAACAGGTTGATTGTATTTTAAACACACCTCTAAGAGCTGACGTGTTATTTTTAACTTCTGCTCAGCAGGTTGATAGCAATCCGTATTCCCGCTTATCGATATCTTTTCCCCTTTCCATGATTTACTTTTTAATTTTTGCTCCAATAATGACGCTGCATTGGACTTATATAGGATATTTTTCTCAAAATCAAGACCTGCATTGTACCCCCAATACTCATGAGTTACTCTTGCATAACAATACACACAGCCATGCTCACAACCTTGATATGGGTTCATGCTCCACTCCAGTTTCATATCTGGACTCTTTACCTTGTTAAGTATTGTTTTAGGGTGGGTAGGTATCCATTTTGTGGTATGGTTTGATGCAAAAAAATCTTCATCAAAATACGAATCATCCCAAAAGTCTTCTAACTGATAGCTTGACAAACTGTTATTCAACGATGTCTGTGCTCCACGACCTTTGAAATTCACTAAATTGACAATTTTTTTATCTAAAATCATGATTATAATATACACATTATGTGCAGACTACAAGAAAAAATATCAGATTATTTTCCTCTCAATTCAATCCAAAACTGCTTGAATCCAGCTTTAGAAGACACCATTTTTTTGAATTCTTTCCAAATGGTAGATGGTTGAGTATCGTTTTGATGTGATACGAATGACGATGAGTATACTTCATCATCTCTAGAATCGATGGTTTCTATTCCCAATAACTCATCGCTAGCTTTAAATTGAGCTCTTGCCCTGGCAGTATGACCCAATTTTTGTTCAGCCAAACCTAGATTATTCATAGTTATTGCATCGGTGGGATCAAGTGATAGTGATTTAGTGTAATCTTCAACACTACCCTCTGTGTCTCCAGTTTTATCTTTGATGTAGGCCCGGCAACTATAAAAATAGGCATTGTTGGGTTCTAATTCAATCGCTCGGTCAAAGTCTTGTATAGCGTGTTTGAATCGCATGTTGAATTTGCACACCCCACGTTCGTTGTAATATTCGGCATTTGTGGGCTCTTTTTTAATGAGGTGATTCCAACATTCCATCGCATTTTCCCAACGCTTAGTTTTTTGGTAAGAAAATGCCAAAATGGATAAATAATTCTCATCTGGACTCCCCTCCAAACTATTGATTATAGCTACATAATCACCCTGCTCGTATAAATGCTCGAAATTCACTTGCTACTATAACGCACAAAACCCCATTTTGATTTTATTTTTTTGAAAAATTTGGAATTAGTTAGGTTGGATATTGTAATATATTCGCAACCGTAATGAATCAAATTAATCAAGCTGCTCAACTTCTTTGGGATTCCAGCACCAATAAAACGACCACACCTCCTGTCAGATCAATCATCACTGCCACTGATATTGATGCTGCATATGCCGTACAAAAAATCAATATTCAAAAGCGAATTGATAATGGAGAGCGTGTCATTGGTAAGAAAATAGGACTTACTTCCTATGCTGTTCAAGAACAGCTGGGTGTAGATCAACCCGATTATGGTATCTTATTCGAATCCATGCAAATAAAAAATGGAGGAGAACTTTCATACGCTGATTTGATGCAGCCTAAAGCCGAAGCAGAAATTGCATTTAAAATTGGAAAGGACCTTGATGGAGATGTCACCATTTCTGATCTTATTGATGCTATTGAATACGCTTCTGCATCCATTGAAATAGTGGGTAGCAGAGTAGAAAACTGGGATATTAGAATCACCGATACAATTGCTGATAATGCTAGTGCTAGTCATTTTGTATTGGGTGACAATCAGGTCAGTATTGACAAATTGGATTTGCCCAACTGCTCCATGAGTATGACTAAAAACGGAGAAATTGCCTCTGAAGGAATAGGCAGTGCCTGCATGGACAACCCCCTTAATGCAGCTTTGTGGCTAGCTCAAGTGATGGCTAAAAATGGAACTCCATTACAAACAGGAGACATTCTCTTATCTGGAGCCTTAGGACCCATGGTTCCTATTGATAAAGGAGATATTTTCGAAGCAACTATCCAAGATTTAGGTAGTGTAACCATTCAAATAATATAACCATGAAAAGAAAAGCAGCCATCATCGGAAGCGGGAATATCGGCACCGATTTAATGATAAAAATCATTCGAAATTCCTCCGAATTGGAAGTCGGCTGTTTAGTGGGCATAGACCCCGAATCGGATGGACTTGCAAGAGCCAAACGCATGGGCATTGAAACCTGTAGCGAGGGAATTGACGGACTCATTCAAATGGAAATCTGGAAAGAGGTTGATGTAATATTTGATGCTACTTCTGCCAAGGCTCATTTGTATAATATCGAAAAAATCAAACCATATCCTCACAAAAAAATTGTTGATCTCACCCCAGCTGCAGTTGGCCCATACGTAATCCCAGCAGTCAATTTTGATACTGAATTGAGCAACAAACTTGCATTAAATACACCCATTCAAACTGACTCTATTCTTAATATGGTTACTTGTGGCGGACAAGCCACCATTCCAATTGTAGCTGCTGTAAGTAGAATTGCAAATGTGTACTATGGAGAAATCGTAGCAAGTATAGCCAGTAAATCTGCTGGTCCAGGTACACGAGCCAATATCGATGAGTTTACGGAAACCACCGCCGAGGCCATTGAAAAAATTGGGGGTGCAGATAAAGGTAAAGCCGTTATCATACTCAATCCTGCAGAACCACCTTTAGTCATGCGAGATACCGTATTCACCTTGAGCGAACAAGCAGATCGGGAATTGATTCGTGAAAGTATTCACCATATGGTAGCCGAAGTTCAAAAATATGTTCCAGGTTATACCTTGCACCAGGAGGTTCAATTTGATGATATCCCCGAAGATCAACCCGTATTTATTGAAGGGCTAGGATATCAACACGGACTAAAAACTACAGTACTGTTGCAAGTAGTTGGAGCTGGACACTACCTACCCGAATATGCTGGAAACCTTGATATCATGACAAGTGCTGCACTTGCCGTTGGTGAAAAAATGATTGGATAATTATGAGTAAAAAGAAACTTTACATACAAGATGTTACACTTCGAGATGGTATGCATGCTATTGGTCATCAATATGACAAAGACACACTGAAATCCATTGCAATTGGCTTAGACCAAGCAGGCGTAGATGCCATAGAAATTGCTCATGGTGATGGATTGAGTGGCGGAAGTTTCAACTACGGGTTCGGAGCTCATACCGACTGGGATTGGCTTGAGGGCATTGCCGAAGAACTGAATCATGCTGTACTTACCACCCTACTTTTACCTGGGATAGGTACCATCGAAGATTTGAAAAAAGCTCATGCTTTAGGTGTTCGATCGGTGCGGGTAGCCACCCATTGTACCGAGGCAGATGTGAGTAAACAGCACATCGAAGCTGCCAAAAATTTGGGCATGGATGTCGGGGGATTTTTAATGATGGCTCACATGAATGAGCCAAAAAAACTAGCTCAACAAGCCAAGCTCATGGAAAGCTACGGAGCCGACTGTGTGTATGTGACCGATAGTGCCGGTGCATTGATGATGGATGGAGTAGCGGATCGAATGAACGCATTTCAAGATACTTTATCCAGTGATACAGAGATAGGCATTCATTGCCATCACAACCTCAGTTTGGGAGTAGCCAATACCATTGTAGCCGTGCAGCATGGTGCTAATCGACTAGATGCATCGTTAGCAGGCATGGGTGCTGGAGCAGGAAATTGTCCATTGGAAGTGCTGATTGCTGTGTTGAATAAAATGGGGAAACAAACCCATGCCCATGTTAACCAACTCATGGACTTGGCCGATGATGTAATCCGACCATTACAACAACGTCCTGTGCGTGTAGATCGAGAGACCTTGAGTCTGGGATATGCCGGTGTGTACTCTAGCTTTTTATTGCATAGCGAACGAGCTGCCCAAAAATACGGACTCAATACGGCAGACATCCTCCAAGAACTTGGAAAACGCAAAATGGTAGGTGGACAAGAAGACATGATTGTTGATGTTGCTTTGGATATGATGAAGCGAAAAAACGCCTCTGGAAAATAAGACTACACCCTCCAATAAATTCAAGTTTTTTTATATTAGCCCCATACTATTCCCGTTATGAGCAATCTTAAACTAGTCTTGGGAACTCTGATTTTATTACTTGTCTTTGGATGTCAACGAAAAATAGAACCCTTTTCTAAGGAGAAACCCTATGCTATTCAAATTGCTAAAGAACGAAGCTTTTATCAAGCCGAGAAACTAACCAATCGATTAATCGAATTGGATATTGATGCGTATATGTTTCAATACGAAGATAGTTCGGACAATGATGGCCAGTGGTATTACATCTTGGCAAATAATATGGAAACCCTAGACTCTGCAAAAAGTGTACGCACCCGAATCGAAAATAAATTTAAACTAAAGGACCTAAAAGTGGTCACTTATGAGTCGTTTGAGAAAGCCATTTTCGAGCTCGAAGAACTCAAGCAATCTGAAAAACAGAAAATTGCATCAAACAAACCGGGTGTTAAAGAGGAGATTTTCAATGTAATGGAAAAATTCCCGGAGAGTAACTCGCTTATTGTCCAAAAAACATTTGTTTTAAACACGCCTAATGACCCGGAAAATATGAAAGGATTTAGTCAAATTTATTCCATGTCTATGGATCTCCCAAGGGGAATTAAAAAGAAGCTCATTCTAAAAAACACAACAGCGTTTTCAGAAGTCATCTACAAAGACAATTTGTATGGCGATCGCGTAACCATTGATATTGGTAAGCTAAGAGCACGTCCATCGGATATCGAGCAAGGGTCTATGATTACCAGCAGAAATAGAAAGAGTTTTGAAATAGCCGAGCAATACGCCGATTTGATACTAAAGACGGGAGAATACGACTTCGAAGAGAAAAAAGAAATTGAAGTAAAATCCTATACCAAGCTATATGGATACAAGGTGACAATCGAACCCCGGAAAAACTACTTCAGAACCTACCTCATACTAGTGGATGATAGCCAACAGTACATCATCTTTAGTCAGTCTACAGACAAAACCGAAGAGGAGTTACTCGCCATATTATCCGACATCGGAAAAGGGAAAGGTTTGTTGAATTACAATGAGTTTTACAATGTCTTTTATACCATTCCTGACCAGATTGTGGACCAAGACCAATTTGTAGGATTCACCATCGATAAATTGGGTTGGTCTTATGCTCAAAATAGAGGGTATGTTCGGTGGTCAAAAGAAATGGTGGGTCATTGGCAGGCTAGTGGTTATTTCTACAACGACAAAAAAGGATTGTGGGCATACGGCATTTTTGACTTGCTAACGAAAGACAAAAAAAACCACATATACAACGGATTGTATGCGAAAGATCGATCGAGAAACAAATATAAAATTGATGTATATGGCACCAATGGGTTCATCTTATATCGCAATAAGTACAATCGAAGGGCTCGCCGATCATACAAAAAAGTTCGAGAAATTAGCTTTGGGATAGACCGCTATATCAGTGCGATAAACAATACCGAGAACGCTTGGTTTACAAAAGATGAACTCCTACAAAGAGCAGAATCCTTGCAGTTTGAAAAAATCGTGAAGTAGAAAATTATTACTTCGCCTTAAACTTGGCGATGGCTTGTTTTGTGAAGTCAGATAGGACGAGTTGCCCACTGATTTCTGCTCGTTCGGCAAGTAGCTGATCCCAATGCTCGGTTCCTTGCCAAAAGATTTTTTTCAATTGTCGCATGGCCTCTGGATTAGACTGGCAAAGTCGATTGGCTAATGTATCAATCGCTTCATCCATGGCTTCGGTAGTATCGTACACTCCCGTATATAGCCCCTTGGATCTTGCCCATTCTGCACTTTGCCATTCGGTAGCGTTAATAGCCAACTGACTCATGGCGGATACCCCCATTTTTCGTTCTACAGCTGGTCCTACTACAAATGGACCTATTCCTACTGCCAACTCACTGAGCTTTACAAAGGCATGTTGAGTCGCTAGGGTATAATCAAAAGCAGCAGCCAATCCTACTCCTCCACCTACGGCCTTGCCTTGAACCCTTCCGACAATCAATTTTGGGCACGTGCGACACGCATTAATCACATTGGCAAACCCTGAAAAAAAGACCTTGCCTTTGGCTAAATCATCAATGGCTACCAACTCATCAAAACTGGCTCCTGCACAAAATGCTCGTTCACCTGCACTTCGTACAACCAAAATTTTAACGGTATCATCCTGACCCAATGTAGTAATGGTATCTGCTAATTTGGCCAATACCTTGCCCGGCAATGAATTGCTCAACGGATGCGAAAATTCAATGGTGGCTATTCCTTGCTCTATGGCGTAGGTTACGTTTCCTTGATCTACTGCGTTCATTATATCTCGTCTGCTTGATTTCTTTTCTTTACCATCGTTAATATCGTGGCTAATGCTACGGTATCTCCTGTTTCATCATATACATCCACCAAAAACTTGACAATGCCTTTTGCCACGTCGTCTTCGGCTTTCTTTTCTTGATTAATTTTCTCTTTGACTGTAAATCGCACCCCGATGGTAGCTCCTGGATATACGGGTTTGGTAAATCGACATTCATCCAATCCGTAGTTCAACAAAACAGGACCCTTTTTAGCATCAACAAATAATCCTGCAGCCTTACTCAACACAAAATAGCCATGGGCAACTCTTCCTTCGAAAGTGGTTCCCTCCAGGGATGTTTCGTCCATGTGAGCATAGAAGTTATCGCCACTCACATTAGCAAAATTCACAATATCAGTAGTCGTAATGGTATGCTTAGCTGTAACAACGGTATCTCCCACTTCTAAGTCTTCAAAGTATTTACGAAACGGATGAACGTCTTTCTCTTTGTATGCTCCACCATACTGGTATCGCTGTGTGATTTCTGTAAGCATGGATGGGTGTCCTTGCAATGCCGTTCGTTGGAGATAGTGTTTTACACTCCCCATTCCTCCTAGTTCTTCTCCACCTCCTGCTCTACCTGGACCACCGTGCATGAGCTGTGGCATAGGAGAACCATGACCTGTACTTTCAGGTGCAGACGCTTCATTTAGCACTAATATTCTGCCGTGATAAGCCGATGCTTCTACCGCATATTGAGTAGCTGTGTCCACATCAGAAGTAGCAATGGTACTTACTAATGACCCCTTACCCATTTTGGCCAACTCAATGGCTTGATCAAAATCTTGGTAGGGCATCAATGTACTCACTGGACCAAAACATTCTACCTCATGACTATCTGTTTTTTGCATGGGGTTATCATTGAGCATCAGAATTGGTGGCACAAAAGCACCCTTGTTCTTGTCTGCTCCCAATACGTCAAATTGATCTATACTTCCACTTACAATAGGTGTATTTTTAGCTAGTTCTTGGATTCGATTTCTAACCACATCCATTTGAGCCCGATTGACCAATGCTCCCATTCGAACACCTTCTTGAGCAGGGTCACCAATTGTGGTTTTAGATAAACTTTTGCCCAAGGCGATTTGAGTATCTTCTAGGTATTTTTCAGGAACAATAATTCTTCGTATTGCTGTACATTTTTGACCTGCTTTTGTGGTCATCTCTCTACGAACTTCTTTGATAAATAAATCAAAGTTGGGTGTTCCTGGTGCTGCATCTTCTCCAAGTATAGCTGCATTCAGACTATCGGCCTCCATGTTGAACGGAATAGCATTCTCGATGATGTGTGGCATGGATTTGAGCATTCGTCCGGTTTGAGCAGAACCTGTGAACGTAATTAAATCTTGTGAAGTGAGCTTGTCTAATATTCCATGTCCACGACCACAATCCAATTGAATTGCTCCTTCAGGCACTATCCCACTAGCAACAATGTCCTCTACCATGGCTTGGGTAAGGTAGGACGTCATTTCAGAGGGTTTTACAATCGCTGGAACCCCCGCCAAAAGATTGGCACTGAGTTTTTCGAGCATTCCCCAAATGGGAAAATTAAACGCATTGATATGTACCACCACGCCCTGTTTTGGACTCATGATGTGTTGCCCAACAAACGTTCCGTTGGTACTTATTTTAGCTGTATCTCCATCCACATAAAAAGACTGGTTCCCCATCTGTCTTCTTAGACTTGCATAGGTGAACAAGGTACCAATACCTCCATCAATATCTACCCAACTATCGCTTTTTGTAGCACCCGATTGATAACTGATAGCGTAATACTTCTTTTTTATTTCAGTTAGGTACAACGCCAATTTCTTCAACATGTATCCGCGTTCGTAAAACGTCATTTTACGAAGAGCCTTACCTCCTACGGTACGAGCATAATGAGCCATAGCCTCATAGTCTAGACCCTCACTACTAGCAGTGCCAATCAGTTCGCCTGTGATTGCATGATGTTGGGCTACTCCATCACCTTGATGAGCTTGCCATCTTCCTTCAGCATAGTTTTTTAATTTCATACAGGTATATTTTCAGATACGTGAACAAAGGTAAAACAATCGCAGTTAAGCAAAAATGTTACTAAACGGAGGAAATCTATTTGTATATTTTCTAAATCTTTCATTTTTGGTATTTTTTTTCGCATCAAAATGAATTACAAGCTACTGTGCTCGGATATTGATGGTACTCTTCTAAATAAAGATAGAGGATTATCGCCTGCAACAATCACTCAATTTAATCGTATCAAAGATGCCTGTCATTGTGTACTTGCATCTTCAAGGATGCCAGATGCAATGAGACACTTGCAACGTGACTTGTCCATTGAAGAAAGTCCGTTAATTGCCTACAACGGTGGGCTTATCCTAGCAGGTGGACGTGTATTGACAAGTATGGAAATCCCCATTGATGTTGTAAGTCAAATTGCTGCATTCGCTTCAGGAACTGAAGTACATGTAAGCATATACCATTCAGATGATTGGTTTGTACCTCAATGGGATTATTGGGCAGAACGAGAAACCAATAATACTAAGGTAGAGCCTGTAGTTCGCAATATACAAGACACCCTTTCCAAATTTAAACAAACCAACAGAGGTGCTCATAAAGTAATGTGTATGGGGCCTGCAGAGGATATTGCAAAAATCTATGAATCATTAATTAGCTCCTACCAAGACGAACTACATGTATATAAATCAAAGGATACCTATTTGGAAATAGCCAACAAGAAGATATCTAAAAAATCAGCCATACAAACGCTCTTAGATCAAGAATTTACGGATTTAAACTGGGGAGAAGTCATTGCATTTGGTGACAATTACAACGATATGGAAATGTTGGAAGCAGTAGGTATGGGCGTGGCTGTTGGCAATGCAAAACCAGAAGTCTTGGCAATGGCTGACTACATCACTAAAACCAACAAAGAAGACGGTGTTGCAATGGCAATGAAAGCGATTATGAAATAAGGCCTTCCGCCTTAAAAAAAATTAGTGCACAACAACTAACGCAGCTCCAAAATATTCTTGCGAATCAAGTCTTTCAGTTCATCGATATTCTGATCCTTCTTAGCTGAAATAAAAACAATGTTGTGATTCAATTTGGCCATCCATGTTTTTTTGAGGGTAGGGATATCATAAATGGTGGTATCTTGGAAAATATCATCCGAAGAAGCCAACGGGTGATATTGATCTATCTTATTGAAGATGGTAATTACAGGTTTATCACTAGCTCCAATCTCGGCAAGGGTTTGTGATACTGTTGTCATTTGCTCCTCAAACTGGGGATGACTTACATCTACAACATGAAGAAGAATATCGGCCTCAATCACCTCTGCTAGGGTACTCTTAAAACTTTCAATCAGTTGATGAGGGAGTTTACGAATAAATCCAACAGTATCTGAAAGTAAAAAAATACAAGGCTGATATGTAATGGGGTCTGGGGGAAATACAACCTTGCGAACAGTACTATCAAGTGTTGCAAAGAGTTTATCTTGAGCCAATACATCTGACTTTGCCAAAAGATTGATCAGCGTAGATTTACCCACATTGGTATATCCTACCAAAGCCACTCTATATTGCAATTCACGATTTTTTCTTCGGGTAGAACTCTGATTATCAATATGAGCAAGGTCCTTTTTTAGTTTAGCAATTTTATCTCGAATAACTCTTCGATCCGTTTCAATTTCTTTTTCACCAGGTCCTTTCATCCCAATTCCTCCTTTTTGTTTTTGAAGGTGTGTCCACATACGGGTCAACCTAGGAAGTAAGTACTCACTTTGTGCTAATTCTACCTGAGTTCTTGATTGAGCTGTCCTTGCATTTTTCGCAAAAATATCAAGGATTAAACTGCTTCTATCAATGATTTTACATGAGATAAATTCTTCTAAATTTCTGATTTGTGATGGGGTTAGCTCATCATCAAAAATGGCACAATCAATTTGATTAGCTTTGACATAGGCTGCAATCTCTTCTATCTTTCCCTTTCCAAAATAGGTCTTTGGATTTGGGAAATCTAATCGTTGGGTAAAACGCTTTATACTTTTAGCACCTGCTGTATAGGCCAAAAACTCCAACTCATCTAAATACACATGATTGGTGTTTATGGGAACATTTTTGGGTTCTACCCCTATCAAAATTGCTTTTTCGGGATCTACCGTGCGAATAACTTGATGCTTCAATAGATAGTTTATTTAATAAATTCGTTCTTTTGTGTAGTACTTTTACGCGTGCAAAAATACATTCAAAAAATAGGGTTTATCATACTTATTCTTTGGGCTGGCAAGTTATCACTTCATGCTCAGGAAATGCAATGGAGTAATCCCATTAAATTAAAGGGTGGAGCAATCTTCCCAAAAGTTATTGGAGAAAACGAAGCCGGTGTATTTCTGATGAGGTACCGCAATCGTTTTTATTCCAAGAGTATTTTCTTGGAACGCTACAATACTGATCTTAACTTGGACTTAAGTTTATATATTGACTTGAAAAAATCACAAATTTTGAAAATGCAGATGACTCCAAAAGGGATTCTGATGATAAAATCAAAAAGGAATAAATCAGCAAAAAATTATACTGTTACAGGTTCATGGCTATCCTATGACTTGAAGCCCCTATCAGAGGATATTGTTTTATTCACACATCAAAATAAGCAACCATTGGGATCTAATACTATTCAGTTTTGCCTAAATGATTCTTTGAATCAATTATCCATATGTATGCTTAATTATGAGAATAATTATCCCACAGTTAGTAGTTATTTATTTGATTTAGATTACAACTTGATCCATAAAAAGAGTCACAGATTTAATTACATGCAACGTCTCACCTTAAAAGATGCATGCATTAACAATAGAGGAGTTGTCTCCTTGTACTGCCATACGACTAATCAACTTGAATCAAATATGAAGGCTGTTTTATTGACGATTAGACCGGATATTATTAACTCCTACACATTCGCTGATACAACAAATATTGGGTCAGGGTCCTTGATTTATAATCGCTCAAATGATGCCGCTCAATTTGCGGGATTTTATGGTCTACCTAACTCATCGGGGTTTGTAGGTGCAGTATTTTCAAACTTCAATTCGACTAAATTAACTTGGGAAACCATTTATCGTCGATTTGATCCCAAATGGCTCAAAACATTGAACACTGGATTTTTTAATTCCAATTCAATTGCAGGGGATTTCGAACTAAAAAGTTGCGTCCCAAAATCGGATGGAGGCCTTGTTATAATAGCTGAACAAAAAGACATGACCACAGAAAGCGATGTTTATATAATTAATGGAATATCTCAAAGTACTGCAAAAAATATTTACAAATTCAATGAAATTCTAACCCTTAGTTACGACAACGAATTCTTTACTGAGTGGCAACATAAAATCACCAAAAATCAGATTACCATCAACGACGGTGGCTATTTTAGCTCGGCGGCCTTGTTTGTTGGACAAAAATATATCCAACTTTTGTACAATGACCAATTTCGAAATTCTGGCGAAGTTGTTCAATATACGATGTACAACAATGGACAAACAACCCGCCAAAAACTAATTAAAACTGAATTGGATTATTTAGCTGTAATTCCTGAAGGAGCAAGGCAAGTTTCTTCCGACAAAATAATCATTCCAACATACAAGAACAGGAAGTTTTCACTTTTAAAACTAACATACAATTGATAAAATTACTAACGCATAAAAATGGTATTGGACTAACCCTATCCGGTTTGATTTATATCGGCTATGCCTAT
The DNA here is from genome assembly GCA_024645005.1 of Bacteroidota bacterium. Classification (GTDB taxonomy): domain Bacteria; phylum Bacteroidota; class Bacteroidia; order NS11-12g; family UBA9320; genus UBA9320. Next base: position 8,667 of record JAHEGS010000020.1, on the reverse strand, counting down.
ATCTTGCCTGATTTATCTGCTCAAAAAATAGGGCTAATGATCTTGCTTTATCTTGAGGGTATAATTTTGAACTTTTTATGTTTTCGATTTGGAATTCTAGGTCAGAAAACAGCTCTACCCACCTTATTGTTTTCTGTATTTTCTGCTTTATTCATTATTGATTTGTCATTGGAGATCACCATCTATGGAGCGATTTTCTTATCTGCTTTTTATTTAAGTTTTAGGGCTAAAGAAGTTACTAATTATGCTAAAATACACCTCATTTATTTAGGGTTCATCCTAGGGATATCTCAAGCTTTTTACAATCAAAGTATTCTCTTTTTTATACCTATCTTAATCTTATTCATACAAGTTGGTATTGTTAGTACACGGGGTTTCCTGATGGCCCTAATCAATCTAGGGATGGTCATTGCCAGTGCAATAGGCTTGTATTTTTTGATGGGCATGCCCGAGAAAATAACTGAAATGACCCCTAACTTCTTCTCAATTAATCATCCAAGTAGGATTATTCTTCTTAAAATCACTTCGCCAATCATTCTATTTAGCATCCTGTTTCATCTTTTAAAAATGAACAGCTATTCTTTTCGATTTCCTAATTTGAGTAAAAATATCAATTACACATTTTTAGCTCAACTAATTTTGGGTTTAACAACTGCACTAATCTTTTCTAACCTAGATCTGACAATATATGCATTAATGGCGTTAGCTGTTTTGTTGTCATTTACATTTGTATATCTCGAGAAAAGTGTATTTACAAATGCCCTTTTCTTTGCTCTAATCGTTGTAATTACAGCCTCACTTTATGTCTGTCGAATAATAATCTTGTAACACTGCTAATAATTAATTTTCTTTGCCTGAAACTACTGAATTTAGGATATGAACGATGATATAAAGATGATTCTTGACGAATTGAAAGTTGCTGCAGAGAAAGCATTAACCCATGTCGCAGGAGAAGTAGGAAAACTTCGAGCTGGTAAAGCGACACCGTCTATGTTAGATAGTGTAACCGTTGAGTATTATGAAAGTCAGGTTCCATTAAGTCAGGTAGCTAACGTTAATACCCCAGATGCGAAAACGATTATGGTCAAACCTTGGGAAAAAGGAATGCTTGATGAGATTAGTAAAGGAATTTTGCATGCCAACCTTGGGTTGAATCCCCAAAATGACGGTGAACAAGTGATTATAAACGTTCCAGCATTAACAGAAGAACGTCGCATGCAATTGGTTAAGCAAGTTAGAGGGGAAAGCGAACATGGTAAAATTGGTTTAAGGAGTGCACGTAAAGACGCTATCGATTTGATCAAATCACTTAAATCTGACGGATTGAGTGAGGATATGGCTAAAGATGGTGAAAATGAAGTACAAAAAATTGTTGATTCTTACAGCAAACGAATAGACGATACTATTGCCAACAAGGAGAAAGAAATAATGACAATCTAACGATTAAATTGAAAACGCTAAACCACTCTAAATCCACAAATGCTTGGAACAATTTTCTTTGACAATTTCAAATTGCTGTCCGTCATATTCTAGTTGATATAGAGTCAAGTTGTGATGATGAAACCGGTCCATTTCACTCAAAGGAGTATTCGTCAATAAGCACAAAAATATTTTCAAAGCCCTCCCATGCATGCATATCAGAATAGTCTTATCCATTGTAGAAATTATTTTTTGCAACCCTATTTTTTGTCTCTTCAAGACCGAATTTGGTGTTTCGCCACCTTCAACACAACGATCTAACAAACCAGATGACCAATCATTGATAATGGACTGATAAACTTTTTTACTTTCCGCATTTCCCTTGAGTCCCTCAAACAAACCCCAACCAATTTCATTTAGTTCTGGTAAAATATGATGTTGATGTCCTGCTTTTAAAAAAGCATCTACACTTTGATGTGTTCGTTTTAATTCACTGGTATAAATTCGATCAAATTGAATGTGATGATATGCCCGATAAAACTGAAGTGCTTGCTGCCGACCCAACTCATTTAAGGAACTATCTATGCCTCTACCTTGAACTATTCCCTGTCTATTATAGTCTGTCTCACCGTGTCTTATAATATAAATCGTTTTCTTTGCAGTCATAATTAACTAATTTGATACCTTACAAATCTATAAAGATATCTCAGCTTAACGACTTTGGTAAAAATACCTTAGCCGATCACCTTCAAATGAAGGTAACTGATTTGGGTGAAGATTTTGTAACTATGAGCATGCCCGTATCATCCAAAGTCCACCAACCATTAGGGCTTTTACATGGGGGAGCGGTAGCAGCACTTGCTGAAAATGTTGCAAGTCTTGCAGGTAATCTTGTTGTTGCACACCAAAACAAATCATGTCTTGGGCTTACGCTAAACACAAGCCATATAAAAAGTGTTCGTGAGGGGATGGTTTTCGCTACTGCTAAAGCCCTACATCTCGGGCGAACTACTCAGGTATGGGAAATTAAAACAACATCTAAAGAAGATATACTCATAAATGTCAGCAGAATGACATTAGCTGTAGTTGATAAAAAATAATGGACGCTGAAAACATAGGGGCATTAATTCACATCCCTCATCATAATAAAATAGAGCAATATCCACTTGATTGCATGGAACTTTTTGACTCCATCGATAACTATTGGATGAAAAAAGAAGGCTTAGTTTTTTACCCTTTTGATCAATCAAAACAAGCTTATTTTTTTGGTAATGTTGTCAACAAAAAACCGGTCAATGAGTATGACCTCATGACAAATGATGCATTATCAAAAGACGAATACGAAACAAGTGTATTTATGGCTAAACAAGCCATATCATCTGGTCAATTAAAAAAAGTGGTACTAGCACGTAACGAGATTATTTCGGGGGATTATGACCCTTTATTCGTTTTTAGAAATGCTGTTAAAAAATATACTTCTAGTTATGGATATTATGTCAATATTGGTCCTGAGCAATGGGTTGGGGCATCACCTGAGCTGCTCATTCATTATGAAGAGGGTATACTAAGCACTATTGCTCTTGCAGGAACTAAATCTTTGAATGAGAAATTCACCTTAAAAGAGGAGAACGAGCAACTATTGGTTTGTGATTTCGTTGAAGCGAAATTAGAGTCCCACGGATTAACTGAATACCAAAAGTCTGCCACCGTAGAAGAAAATTTTAATACCATCAAGCATTTAAAAACCTCATATGAAGTTCCATGTTCACCAAACGAGGCACTAGAACTTCTAAAGACTTTACAGCCTACAAGTGCAGTATGCGGGTTGCCAAGAGACCCGAGTTTTGAATTCATTCAAGATTTTGAAACTATGAATCGAAGTTTTTATTCTGGTATGACGGGAATTCTTAAAAAGGATTCCGCTACATTTTTTGTAAATCTGCGTTGCATGCGATTTTATCAAAATACAATAGAACTTTTTGCAGGTGCAGGCATAACAGAAGACTCTGACCCGACTGCCGAATGGGAAGAAACAGAAAAAAAGATATCCTCCATCAAACAATTGTTGGAAAATTAAGACTCCAAAGCCTCTGCTAATAGCATTTCATATTCTTCATTGGGGATTTCTTTTGCACCAAACTGCTTTAGGTGTTCATTGATATACTGCGTATCTAACAATTTGAATTGATTTTCTTTCATATACTTCACAAGAAAAATCAAAGCAATTTTACTGGCATCTGTCTCAGCATGAAACATACTCTCTCCGAAAAAAACTCTCCCAATTGCTACACCATACAATCCCCCAACTAACTTTCCATGTCTCCACGTCTCAAAACTATATGCATATCCCAACTCATTGAGTTTGCAATACGATTTGATGATATCTTCACTAATCCAGGTATCCTCTCGATTGGCACACGAACGAATAGTCCCCTCAAAATCCCCATTTATCTTAAGATCAAAATAATGCTTATTAAATAGGCGTCTTAAGTTTTTAGATATATGGAACTCTTCCAAGGGAATGATTCCTCTCATATCTGGCTTAAACCAAAAGATCTCATCATTTTCCTCTGGGATAGCCATTGGGAAATACCCTTGAGCATAGGCGTATAGAAGTTCTGTTGGTTCAAGCATATGATTACTTTTGCAAAAGAAATTTTATTTTATGAAAATTATCTGTATTGGACGAAATTATGTGGCTCACGCTAAAGAATTAGGAAATGAAACTCCTCAAGAGCCCGTCCTATTTATGAAACCCGATTCTGCTATTTTTCGGCAGAGGGATGCCTTTTACATTCCAGACTGGACCAATGAAGTGCATTTTGAGGCTGAAATTGTTGTAAAAATAAATCGCCTTGGGAAGAATATTGAAGAGCGATTTGCTCCCAAATACTTCACACAATTCACCTTGGGTATTGATTTTACTGCACGAGATGTTCAAAAGAATTTAAAGTCCAAGGGACTGCCATGGGAAAAAGCAAAAGCATTTGACCAAAGTGCTGTTTTGGGTGAATTTTTGGATGTTAATAATTATTCATTGGACCATCTCAAATTTGAACTAAAAAAGAATGGTCATTTGGTTCAATCAGGTAATACAAAATCGATGATTTTCAGTATCCCTCAAATCATTAAACACTGCTCTGAATTTTTTACACTGAAAATAGGTGATCTTATTTTTACAGGTACACCGGAGGGTGTCGGACAAGTGAATGAAGGTGATGAGTTGGAGGGTTTTATTGAAGGGAAAAAAGTCCTTCACGTAAAAATCCGATAGTTTATCCCATTAGTAATTCAACAATTTGTTGATTTCTAAATGCAATCCATTCATCAGCTCGATGAATTTTATATACCTTCTGTTTAAAATTTGAAAAAGGTTGTTCAAAGGTCAGTGCTTCCATCAATTCTGATTGATCTGAAAAATCTTCTACTGAAGCAGTATACGCTTGCATCATGCCAAACACCAATTTACTTTCTAAAGGAACAAATGTTTCATAATCATCACTTTTTTGTTCAGCCAATGAAATATCTTCAGCTGAAAAAACTTCCTCTGTTTTTTTGTTCACAAAGCAGGTGTATCCGTTTCCTAGGATAGCAGCAACCGCTTCAAATGTCTCTTTTTTCATGATAAATTAAGGCCACAATGATCGTGCGATTTCACCTCTAAACGGCCATGGAATCATAGCGATTATCAGAATAAATCCCAATGTGTAAAACACCAAGGATGATCGATGCTTTTTAGCATCTTGATTTGCTTTTTTTGATTTTGTTCGTCCAACTTGAACTAACACAGCAGCGAAAAGCATTCCGAATATGTGTTCCACAGTCCAAAATCGCAATGTTGAATCTCCCATAATTTCCCCCATCTTACTAAAATTATTAGCCCAACCTCTGGCTACATATAATAACAGTCCAATCAATATCTGCAAGTGAACACTGGCAACAAAAAGGGTGGCTGATAAGTTATGATTAGAAGAATACGATTGTTTTAAAAAAAGACCGCGAGCAGATTTTGTAATTGCATAAAGGCCAAATAACAAAACAGCCCAACGAAGAATATTGTGTGAATTAATTAAAATATGATCCATGATTGTGTGCTCAAAGATATGTGAATTAGTTTAACAACGGATTAGCAGGAGAATTGGCAAGTAAGGCATCCTTACCCCCTTTTAATTGAATAGCATACTTCCACAAATCCTTATCCATCATTTGATGATTAAAAATAATTTTCGTTGGGATGTCTCCTATGATCCACGACTTTTCATCAATTTCTGATTCTAATTGATTCGATGCCCAACCGCTATATCCCATAAAAAACTTAAATCTACTAGGGTCGTAATTACCCGATTTTAATCCTTCAATAATCTGCCCAAAGTCTCCACTCCAAAATAAGTCCTTCTTAAGAAAAACTGAATCATCAATATCCGGATAAGAATGAATGCAATGTAAACCATCCAACTCTACTGGACCACCAACGTAAACAGGCAAATCAATGTGGGATAAATCAGGCACTAAATGACTAATTAGATGATCTGATTTCTGATTGAGAACAAACCCAACTGAACCCTCTTCATTGTGATCGGTCGTTAGGATGACACTTCTTTCAAAAGTGGGGTCTTGAATAAATGGTTCTGAAATTAATACTCTTCCTTTTAATGTTTTCATGTATGTATTTTAAAATAAAATGTAGGTTATGCTTAAAACTCCCAACACAAGGATACCCAATATGGCTAGTTTATACTCTAAAGGCGACCATAAGGACGTTGAGTTATTTTCCTTGCTTACAACTTTTAGACATAGCCAAGCAATAACAGGAGCTGTGAGAAACGAAACTGTAGTTGCAAATGAAACCATCTGCTTCATGTCTTTAACGAAAAATAAAAGTAAAATAATCGTCCCAAAAGTTAGTATATATCGCCAAAAGGATTTTGATTGAATCTTTTGGTTTAATTTCATTTTTATAGAAACTTTCTCCATAACCCTAGGCATGGCATCTAAACATGTAATGGTAGTACTGAACATGGTTGTGAATGCAGCAATTGTAATTACCCAATAAAAACTTCCCCCAAGATTAGAAACAAAAATATCAATGAGCTGTGAGGCAAAGCCTCCAGCAGATGCTTCTAAAGTAATATCTGTAAGATACAGTGTGTGTGCACCTAAAACCAGAAAGCAAATACCTAGAAATGCTGTACCATAAAAACCAATTTTAAAATCAAAGTCAGAATCAAAACTCTGTTCTTTCGGTTTAACTAATACCCATATACTATGCCAAATGGCTATATCCAGTGGAGCAGGCATCCAACCGACAAATGTGACTAAAAAACTTAAATCAGGTTTATTCCCTAATGAAAACGTAGATTGAGCCAAGGCTGAATAATCCAAATCATGTTGGAATGAAAAGAAGAAGGCCACAATGGTAGAAACAGACAAAACAATCATAACTAGCTTCATTAAATGATCCAGTATTTTAAATTTTCCAATTTGCAGAATACACAGACAAACTATGAGTATTAAAACCGAAACACTTACCGAGTTGAGTGTAATCCCTGTCATTTTCTGAACTAATCCAGCAGTAACTATTGTCACTGCAGCTTGAATGGTAAACATGGTTGTGACGGTGAGTATTCCAAGTACCCATACCGCCCAATTTCCTATCTCAGCAAAACCATGTACCAAAGACTGGTTGCTCTGCTTTGCATATCTTGGACCTAACACAAAGAATGGATATTTAAGGATATGAGCCAAAATAATGGCTACAATGAGGATATAACCATATTGAGCACCTGCACGCGTACTCTGCACCAAATGGGATACCCCAACAGCAGCACCTGCATACAACAGACCAGGTCCCAAAGACTTCAACTTACTAAGCACTCCGTAAAAATAAAAAAGACCAACAAAATGTTGGCCTTTTCTTAAATTATTTAGTTAGATTGAACTTTTAAATTCGAGCAATTAGGTCAGCAACGCGATTGCTATACCCTGCTTCATTGTCGTACCAACCCATTACTTTCACTGTATTACCATAGACCATTGTAGTCATAGAATCAAAAATACATGAATGTGGGTTTCCAACTATATCGACACTAACTATTGGATCTTCCGTATATTCAAGAATTCCCTTCAAGTTAGTTTCAGCTGCTTTTTTGAATGCTGCATTTACTTCCTCTACAGTAGTATTTCCTTTGAGTGTAACTACAAAATCTGTAGCACTACCTGTTGGTGTAGGAACTCGAAGCGAGTTACCATTTAATTTACCCGCTAAATGAGGCAATACTAAACCAACAGCTTTAGCTGCTCCTGTACTAGTTGGGATAATATTAAGGGCTGCTGAACGAGCTCTTCTCAAATCAGAGTGAGGAGCATCAAGGAGTCTTTGGTCTGAAGTGTATGAGTGTATGGTTGTCATAAATCCACTTTCTACTCCGATTAGATCATCAAGAACTTTTACCATAGGAGCAAGACAATTGGTTGTACAACTTGCATTCGAGAGTATTACTTCTTCACCAGTTAGCGTATCATCGTTAACACCTAGAACTACCGTCTTGATATCTCCAGAAGCTGGGGCAGAAATAACTACTTTTTTAGCTCCTGCTTCAATGTGCTTCCCAGCACCCTCAGGACTTCTAAAAAATCCTGTACTTTCAAGCACAACGTCAATATCTAATTCTTTCCATGGTAGGTTAGCAGGGTCTCTTTCAGCAGTTGCTCGAATAGAAACTCCATTAACAATCAAATGCGTATCTGTATACTCTACAGAACCGTTAAATCTGCCTTGAACTGAGTCATATTTAAGTAAATGTGCAAGCGTTTTGTTGTCTGTCAAGTCATTGATAGCAACAACCTCTACATTGGATTTTTCTAAAAGTGTTTTAAAAGCTAGTCTTCCAATTCTCCCGAAACCATTGATGGCTATTTTCATGATGATGTTATAATTAAGATTACTTTATATTTTTATTGGACTGCAAACCTAACTATTTTTTAAAAATAGCCTCAAAATAGTTGTGTCAAAAAAATAAATAATTGTTTGATAAATTAAAGTTTAATATTTCTTTTGCATTCCCAAACGCAAAAAGTATTTTTATTGTTCTTTATTGAAGCGTTTAAACATGTCTTCCGAAGGTTTCGGAGCCGGACAGCACTTAGACATCAGTTTGAGTGGTACGAGCATTAATGGCCCGTTCGTCTATCGGCTAGGACGCCAGGTTTTCATCCTGGTAAGAGGGGTTCGATTCCCCTACGGGCTAC